>CAXUNV010000024.1:17972-19361 GCA_964252355.1 uncultured Chthoniobacterales bacterium
CGCTTAGCACAATGATGGAGCTGAGGATGGAGAGGGGGATGGAGACCAGAATGATGAGCGTGCTGCGCCAATCGCCCAGAAAAAGCAGGATCATGAGCGCGGTCAGCGCCGCCGCGATTGCCCCTTCGCGCAACACCCCTTCCAACGCCGCCGTCACAAAGATGCTCTGGTCCGTCAACAATTGCATCTGCAGATTCTCCGGCAACGTCGCCTTGAGCCGCGGCAGGACGTTCTTGATGCCTTGGACGATCTCCAACGTGGACGCGTTCCCGGTTTTCTGGATGTCGAGCATCGTCGCCCGGCGGCCATTGAAGCGGACGATGTTCGTTTGCGGGATGTTGCCGTCCCGCACGTTGGCCACGTCGCGGATGTAGATGGTCGCGCCGTTGAACGTCTTGATCGGGATGGCGTTGAGTCCTTCGATCGTTCTCGGGCTGGAGTTGATGCCGACTTGGTACTCGAACTGGTCGATCTTGATCGTGCCCGAAGGGAGGGAAAGGTTCTGCGCGTTGATCGCGTTGATCACGTCGGACGGCACCATCCCGCGTGCCTGCAACGCTTGGTAGTTAAGGTCGACGGCGATGTATTTTTGCTTGCCCCCGTATGGGTAAGGGATGGCCGCGCCCGGGACGGTCACGAGCTGCGGCCGCACAAAGTTGAGGCCCAGGTCGTTGAGCTCCTGTTCCGAGATGCCGTCGCCGCTCAGTCCCAAGCGCAGGACAGGGACATTGGACGCGCTGTAGCTCAGCACCAGCGGTGGGGTGATGCCCGGGGGCAATTGCCGCAGGATGGCTTGGGAGACGGAGGTCACCTGGGCGACGCCGGTCGGCACGTTCGCCGAGGGCTGCAGGAAAATCTTGACGATGGCGATGCCGTAGAGCGACTGCGACTCGATGTGCTCGATATTGTCGACGGTGGTCGTCAGCACGCGCTCATACACCGCGGTGATGTGCTGCTCGACGTCCTCCGGCGACTGCCCGGTGTAGGTCCAGATGACCGAGATGACCGGGATGTTGATCGAGGGAAAAATGTCCTTGGGCGTGCTCTGCGTCGCCAGAATGCCTCCGATGGCGATGAAGATCGCCAGGACGATGAAGGTGTAGGGTCGTCGGAGGGCGAGATTGACAATCCACATGGCGAGTAGGTGCGGCGGCAAAACCGGCAGGCAGGGCACGTCCCAGGCCTGCGGACCAAACGATTGCCCTACTTCGCGCCCGTGCGCCGACCGGTCTACTCTAAGGAGTTGACCGATCCGTACAACCGGTTTTTCTGACGGCGCGCCCACTGCCGGCATCGCCGAGGCTCGCACCCCGGTGCCGCGCACCTGGAGGGGTCGGTCGGGCCCGGGGGCAAACCCCCCCCGGGCGAGCCGGCCGGGGGGGGCGGCCG
>CAXUNV010000025.1:0-19277 GCA_964252355.1 uncultured Chthoniobacterales bacterium
GGTTTTAGGGGAGCACGGGCGTCCCCGCCCGTCCAAAGCAACCGGCGTTGACGGGCGGGACGCCCATGCTCCCTTTCTACTTGCCATGATGAACCTGCGTTGGGCGGCGACGGTTTTGCTGGGCATCGTGGGGACGTGGCCGGCGTGGGGCGAAGGGGTGTACCGCTTTGCCACCACGCCAGGCAAACTCCCCAAGGACGTCGTTCCGCACCGTTACCACGTTGAACTGACGCCCGACCCGGACGCCCTGAGCACGGCTGGCGCCGAGATGGTCGACCTAGAGGTGACGAGCCCGACAGACCGCCTGGTGCTCAACGCCGTCGAGACCTCCTTGTCCGAGGTGACGTTGAGCGACGGGCGTGGCGAGGAACGCACCCTGGTGCCGACCGCCGACGAGAAGGCGCAAACCGTCGAACTGCGGCCGACCACGCCGGGAACCGTCCAGCCGGGCCTCTACACGTTGCGGTTCCGCTTTCACAGCGCGATTTCCGAACAGCCGCACGGCTTGTTCATACAATACGTGCGGAACTCGGACGGAAGCCTGTCGCCCCTGTTGACGACGCAGATGGAGGCAGCCGACGCGCGCCGGATGTTTCCGTGTTGGGACGAGCCGAGTTTCCGCGCCTCGTTCGAGTTGCAGGTCGAAACGGACGACGCGAACACCGTCGTTTCCAACATGCCGGCGGCCTCCGAAACCCCGGCGGGAAACGGTCGCAAGCGGACGCTTTTCGCACCGACCCCGCCGATGGCCAGTTACCTCGTGGTGCTGGCGTGCGGCCGGCTGGAATGGGTGGAGGACGAAGTCGGCGGCGTGAAATTGCGCGTGCTCACGACCCCGGGCAAAAAGGAATTGGGGCGCTACGCACTGGAGGTGACGAAGCAGGTCCTGCCCTATTACAACGATTATTTCGGCACCGCGTACCCGCTGCCCAAACTGGACCAGATCGCGCTTCCGTCCGGGTTTGGCGGCGCGATGGAGAACTGGGGCGGCATCACCTACAACGAAGACGTGGTCTTGTTCGACCCGAAGGCGAGTTCCGAACAGACCCGGCGTCAGGTCTTCGTGGTGATGGCCCACGAAATCGCCCACCAATGGTTTGGCGACTTGGTGACCATGGCGTGGTGGGACAACCTTTGGCTCAACGAGGGGTTCGCGTCGTGGATGGAACTCAAGGCGGCGGACCATTTCCATCCGGAGTGGAAGGTATGGCTGCACGACATCGAGGACAAACAGAGCGCGATGGCCCGCGACAGCCGGGTCACGACGCACCCGATCCAGCAGCCGGTGGCGACCGAAGACGAAGCCAACGCCGCCTTCGACGAGATCACTTACCAGAAAGGCGAAGCCTTCATCCGCATGCTCGAGGACTACCTCGGGCCCACGCCTTTCCGGGACGGCATCCGCGCCTACATGGCGGCGAATGCCTACCGGAACACCACGACGGCCAACCTTTGGGAAGCGCTTGAACAGGTGACGGGCAAACCGGTGCGCGACGTCGCCCCGGGCTGGACCGAACAGCCGGGCTTCCCGGTCGTGCGGGTCGCGCGAGACGGGGACGGTTCGCTGACTCTCGCGCAACGCCGCTTTCTGCTGGGCGACCAGCTCCCGTCGAACGAGCGCTGGGCCGTGCCCGTCGGTTTGCTGTCCGACGGCGCGGTGCCCGAGCGTCGGTACGTGCTTTTGCACGATCCGACGCAAGCCATCGCAGGCACCGGCAGGGACGGTTGGGTGAAGGCCAACGCCGGCGGCGTCGGTTACTTCCGCGTGGAATATGACTCGGTCACGTTCGGCCGTCTGCGGAGCGTCGCCGCCCGACTGCCCGAGGCCGACCGGGTGAACCTCATCTCCGACGTCTGGGCGTCGGTGCAGGCAGGCGACCTCGGCGCGCCCGATTTCTTCCGGTTGCTCGACGACCTGCGCAACGACGACAGCCCGGCGGTGTGGGACACCGTGCTTGACCGGAACCGCGCCGTGGGCGCCCTGGGCTTCATCGACCGCCTGGAGCACGGCACGCCGGGTCAAGCCAACTATGAGCGCTACGTCTGTGGCCTGTTTGAGCCAAAGCTCTCCCAGCTCGGTTGGGACGAACGCCCGGGCGAGGACGGCGAGACCCGGTCTTGGCGCGGGACGGTGATCCGGACCCTCGGTTATTACGGGGATGGTGCTGTGGTGCAGGAGGCGTTGCGCCGCTTCGCCCGTTTCTGCGACGACCCCGCCACGCTCGCGCCGGACCTGCGTCCGGCGGTGACCTTGACGGCGGGGCGCCACGCGGACGCCGAGACTTACGCGCGCCTTGAACTCCTGTTGGCGCGCGCCAACACAGCCGAAGAGCGGCGCATGTACCTGCGGGCACTCGCCGCCGTCGAAGATCCGCAACTCGCCCAACGGACGCTGGAGACCTTGATGTCCAAAAAGGTGCCGGCCGGCGACGCCGACCGCATCTTGCGGGCCCTGGCCTTCAGCGGTCAGCACGGCGACTTGATCTGGCGGTATGCCAAGGCGCACCTGCCCGAAATGCAGGAAAAGTTCGGTTTTTTCCGCTGGAATTCGTTGCTGCCCTCGATCGCGCAGACCTTCGCAGAGCCGGCGCAGGCGGACGACTTGCTCGCCTTTGCCCGGGGAAAGTTGCCGCCCACCGCCCAACGCGAGGCCGAAGACGCGGCGAACTTGATCCGCCTGCAGGGGGTGTTTAGGGCCCGGACCCTCCCGGACCTGGACCGTTGGCTGACGGAGGCGGCGGCCCGCCCCGATCCAGCCGGGGGTTAGGGCTAGGCACCAAGGGCGCCGGCGCAGCGTTCGGCAACGGCGGCGTGTGGACGTCTCTGCGCCGGATCAGCAACGCCACCGTGCGGCGCACGCGGGCCCGGCGGCGCCGCAGCCCGAGCTTCTCCCGGACGATCGCGTCTTCCCGGAGCACGACCGCATTGGCCCCAACCCGGGCGGCGGACTCGCGGATTTCCCGCAGGGACGGCCCGGCGGGCTGTGCGTCGGGTGGTTGGATGGTGATGGTGCCAAGTTCGTCATAAGGCACGCGCGGGCGCACCGTGAGAAATTGGACCGCCTCCGGCGCGATCGGCGGGTAAACCGGCGCGGCGGGGGTGGCTGCCGCGGCAGCGGCCAAACTCGCGAGGGGACCGCGCCGATGCCAAAGACAGCCGGTGGGCGCAGCGCCCAACGCCGCAGCCAGCAACACGCAACCGACCAAGCGGATTTTCTCGCTCATCGCAAGCGGGTGCCCTCCCCCTCCTCCGGCTCGAGCGCGCCTGGGAAAGGTTCGTAGTTCCCATTCTGGAAATCGGGCGAGTCGTCGACGTCTTCGCGCAGGTCGTAGGTGCCGGGACGCGCGGGGAAGTGGTCTTGGCGCGCGCCCGGAAATCCCACCGTGGTCCCTCGGTTGGAGTGGGCGCACGCCGCCAGGAGGAGGACGCAAGCCAACCATCCCAACCCCCGGGAACTGAATGGTCTCAATTGCATCAGTTGCACCAATGGCATGGATAAAAGCACAAGCGTGCCGCGCGTTCTGAATGGTCTCAATTGCATCAGTTACATGAATGGGAGCGCGGGCGGCCCGCCCGTTTTGAATGGTATAGATGACATCAATGAGGTGAATGCCAAGGATGCAAGACTTCTGTGACGGGCGGGCCGCCCGCGCTCCCATTCCTGCCATTGGTGCAACTGATGCAATTGAGACCATTTCCCTTCACGCCAGCGTGACGTTCGCCGCCAGCAACCGCGCATTGACGTCGCTCACCAGTTCGCTGCGGACCCGCAGCCAATCGTCGTAGCGGTCGGTCCAAGCACGCAGTTCTACCGTCAATGCGGCAGCGCTCAGGGTGGTGACGTAGGCCTGCGGCGCCGGGCTTTTGAGGATGTCGGCGTTGTTTGCCGCCGCGACGCGGAGCAACTCCGCCACCTTCGTCGGCTCGGCGGTCCGCGCGACGTTCACGCCGACGAGGACGACGCGGTGCCGATCGCTGAAGGTCCAGTTGGTCACCTGCCCGGAGATCAAGGTCCCGTTGGGGATGATGACCTCGGAGCCCTCGGTGGTCCGGATCACGCTGGCGCGGATGCCGATGCGTTCGACGGAGCCGGTCGCGGTGTCGACCGCGATCACGTCGCCGACCTTGATCGGTCGTTCGAAAAGGAGGATCAAGCCCGAGACGAAGTTGTTGATGACGTTCTGCAGGCCGAACCCGATCCCCACGCTGAAGGCGCCGGCGAGGATCGTGAATTTGGTCATGTCGATGCCGAGGGCCGCCATGGCCGCGAAGATGCCGATCAGGATCACGCAATAATGCAGTAACGTGGAGATCGCGTACGGCAGACCACGCGGCAGGTTGAAGCGGTCGTACACGTCCTCTTCCAAAAGGAAACGGATCAGCCGTGAGACCAAGAACGTCAGGGCCAGGGCGACGGCGAACGCGAGCACGTGGCCAAGCGAAAGCTGCAGCGAGCCGAGCACGAGTGGGGTGTTTAAGAAGCTTCTCGCCGCGTCATAGGCGGCGTTTCGGCTTTCCAACGACACGAGGAAAAAGTTCAGCCAAGTCCAAGTGGCCATGAGGTGCAGGAGGGCGTAGGCCCGCCGCCGGAGCAGGGGACGATGCCGGCGCACCATCCGCAGGTACGACAACGGCCGCACCTCGAGGGCAATGGCAACCAAGCCTTCGAGCACGCGGACCGCCGCGTAGAGCAAGACGCCGACGTAGGCGCCCCGCAAGATGGCGGTCCCGACCAGCGTGGCCAGGGCGACGTAACCGAGGACGTTGGCCAGCGTGGCCGCCAACAGCAGCACAGCCGCCGCCCGGGCGAACAAGCGGAGCAGCACCGGGGAGCGTGCGGTCGTTCCCGCGCGGCGGTGCTCGCGCAAGACGTAGATCGCGGCTGCCACACCTCCAAGGGTTTCGGCGACGAAGAGGGAGCGGGCGACGACCGGTAACCAAGCCACCGCCAAGCGGAGGTGGCCTAAAAACGCGAGCGCCACCGTCGCGTATAACCAGGGGAAATGCCGGCGCTCGATGAGCCGGCGCAGCAGCATCGCCGTGGGGATGAGCGCGAGACCACTGATGCCGGCGCGCAGCAAGCGCGGGGCATCTGGGTAGATCTGCGGCACGAACAGGAGGGATGCCGCCATCGCCGCCGCGAGCGGCGCGTCAAAAACCGGGGCCGAACGCTGCAAGTCGGGGTCCTCGTCAGTCCAGCTGCGCACCCAGCGCCGTGCTCCGCGGAGCGCAACCGCAATGAGCGCGATGAGCCCGGCATGCAGGAAAAACTGGGCGACCCGCCGCTCGGCGTAAATGCGCGCCACTTTCGCTTGCGCAGCGAGGGAGGTCTGACTTGCCGCCATCGGCCCGGTTTCCGGGGTGGTGGAGCCGCCAGCAGCGGACCAGAGCGGCGGGCTGTCGCGGACCCAAAGGCGGTCCACGGCGCCCTCGCGGGCTTGGCGTACCGAAGCGACCGCGGACTCGACCCGGGACTGCTGTTCAGCGACCTGCGACTGCAGCCGCAGGATTTCGGACCGGCGTGCTTCAAGGCTCGCGCGGGCGTTGCCCAACGAAGCCAGGGTCGCTTCGATCCGGTCGAGCACCTCGCGTGGGGCCACCGCGCCCCGCGCCTGCCCTTGCGTGATTTGCCAAACCTTGGTCAGGTCGGCGACGCGCCCGAGTCGGGCGTCCAACTCGGTGCCACGACGGATGAGATCGCGGCTCCACGCGTCCAAGTTTCCACCCAGGCTCGTCCAACCTCCCTCCAACTCCTGGACCGCGTCGAGGCTGGGGCTTGGGCTCAGCACCTTGGTCGTGTCTTCCAAGCGCTCGCCGATCTCGGTGGCGATCGTGGGCAAACCGTCCCGCACGGCCGTGCGCACCGCGTCCGAGGAGAGGTTGGTTTGGATTTCGCGGACGGCGGCTTGCGCGGCGTCGGCCTGGGCGATCACGTCGGGCAGCGGGACGGGCGTCGGCTCGGGGGTCGGCGTGGGACTCGCCGCGGGGCTGCTCTTGGCGGGAGTGCCTGGAGCGGCGGCCGGCTGTGCGGCGGCCGTGGCCCAGGCGGGCGTCAAGGCCAGACCCACGCCCAGCGAAAGGTGCACCATGCGGTTCTTCACTCTCCGCCAGTATGGCACGCGTCCGCCGGCTTGACCGCCGCAGGTGTCGGCCCATCGATTTGGCGAAGAACGGCGGCCTGCCCGTTTGGACGGGGGCGACGGACGGTCTAAACTCCCCCATGGTCCTCCCGCACGATTACCGCTCCCTCATCCTCCCGGCCGGCGAACGTCACCGGTTGGTTCCCCTCGACCGCACGTTTGATGAGGCGTTGGCTGAAGCCGTCGAGGCCGCGCGGGAAACCTTAGACCGGTGGGTCGGCTGGTTCTCTCCCGATTATGGACTCGAGCACGCGCGCCGGTGGTTGCAGGGGCGGGAACGGTCGCGGGCGGAAGGACGCGCGTTCGACTTCGCGATCACGCGGGTGGCGGACGGGGAAGTCGTCGGCGGCTGCGGCCTCAACCCGGTCGAGGCGCGGCACCGGTTTGGCAACGCCTATTTCTGGGTCGTGCCAGACGCGACGGGCCAAGGTCTCGCGACGGCGGCGGTCGCCGGTCTCGTCCAGTTCGCGCAGCTGCGGTTGGGTTTGGTGCGGATCGAGATGGTGGTGCCGGAGCGGGATTCCGCGGCGGAACGCGTGGCCGAGAAGGTGGGCGCGAGCCGCGAGGGATTGCTGCGCAACCGCCTGATCCTGCAAGGGAGTGTGCACCATGCTTACCTCTTTTCGCTGCTGAGCCCGTTCCGGGAACTGGAGACGGCCACGGACGACCGCTGGGAGCGGGTGGTGACGGCGGGAGGGAGGTAAATTGCAACAATTACCTCAATGGTAACAATAAGATCAGTGGGGAACTGCTAAGCCGCGTCCTGAAAAGCCTACCTCGGATCGGCGCAAGCGGACACCAGGAAGCCCTTCATTGATCCCATTGGTACAATTCATACCATTGTTGCAGTTTCCTCCACGTCCATCCAGAGCACCACGAGGGAGTGCGGCAAGGTCAGCCCGGAGAGGAGCACGAGGTAGGCGCCCAACGACGCCGTCCAGTCGGGGGCGTGGACGCCGCGCCACCAAGCAAACGCGGCCAAAGCCAGCAGGCTTGCGACCGTCCAAGGCACGAACTGCGGCCAGCGAAACGCCCAGGGGCTCGGCCCGGAGACGGCCCCCAACCGGACCAAGTGGCGCGGCGAATGCCAGAGCACAAAGTAAACCCCGACGGAAACCAACGGCGGCAACACCAAAAAAGCGACGAGCAGGACCGCATCCTCCGCCAGCACGCCCCGACACCGCGTGAGGCGATCGCCGGCCATGCCTTTCTCCAGCGCCCAAAGGCCAAGGGCCGACGCGGCCAAGGCGGTTCGGCCGGTAGGGTCGAGCGTCCCCAACGTGGCGTGTGGCTCAAACAACCCGACGGCCCCAGCCAACACGCGCGAGTATTGCTCGGGGTGAAACGCCAGCGGCAGACAGATGGGCGCCGCCCCTCGCCAGAGCGCAAAAGCGAGGCGGTGCGCCGTTCCGTGGAAATAGCCGGGGCACGCCCGGGCCACGAAGTGCGCGTCGCCTTGACCCCAATGCAGGAGCGTGAGGCCAAGGAATGCCACGCAGGCCGTCCGCGGCGCGACCCACCAAAACCCGTACACGGCTCCGGCCAAGCCGAGGTAGAGGGCGATGACGGGCAGGCGCCGCGGCCAGGAAGGCGCCCGCCCGCCCAGTCGGACGGCCACGGAATCGTCAACGGCACCGTGCGGCAAGCCCAACCAGACCAAGCTCAGGCCGAACGCGGCAAACGCGAGCGGCGGCACGACGGTTGCCGCCCACGCACAGGCCGGCGCCGCGAAGGCAAAGGCGGTCAGGGTGGGCCACAATCGGTAATCTTCCGTCAAGGTCAGGGATGCACCCACGAAGCTTCTTTCGCACGGGGCGCTCGGACGGTCCAAGCCGTCCGGACCGCGCTGGCGGCCGTAGAGTCTGCATGCGGAACGGCGACGGCGGCGGCGGCGGATCCATTTGGCAACTGGAGCAGCGCATCTCGGAACAGCTCTTGGCCTGGAGCGCGGGCAGCGTGGTGATGGGCCTGCTGCTCCGGCGCCCAGGCGCCAGCCACACCGCCCATTCCTTGGGCTTGCAGGCGCTCGCGTGGGGCGCGGTGGACGGCGCCATCGCCCTGGTTGGGCGAGAAGTGTCGCTCCGCAAAGCGCGGCTGCCCGACGCGTTCACGCCGGCCGTACAACGGCAGGAGCGTGAGGGTCTGCGCCGGCTGCTCCTGGTGAACGTCGCGTTAGACGTGATGTACGTGCTTGGCGGCGGCGTCTTGTTGCGGCTCAAGAAGGTGCACCGGAGCACCTACGGCCACGGCTTGGGCGTGCTGATCCAGGGCGCATTCCTTTTGGTTTTCGACGCCAGCCACGCTTACCAACTGAAAAATTAGCGCCGCGCGACGGTCATTCGTAGATGAACGTCAGGGTCACCTGCCTGGCTTCGTCACCGTCGATCGGAACGTTTCTCGATCCGCCGTTCTTCCTTGGGTCAAACGAGGTGACGAGGGCACCGTTGACGTAAACGGTGACGCAAATCGGATCTTTTTTCGCCTCTACCAAGGTGGCTTGCACCGTGTAAGGCCGGTCGTTTTGGGGCGCTTGCGCTTGCGCAGTCTGGCCCGGGCCGGTACTGGAACTCGTGCCTTTGGTGAAGGCCAAGTTGATTTGGTGCGGAAATCCGTTGGGCATAGGGGCGACAACGGTAATGGCTGCCTCGGGCGAAGACGAACGTTTTTGGGTCGAATGTCGTGCTACTTTCGGGTGAGGCCCTCTTTGTCAAAAATATGCCGCAGGTGGTTCCCTCTGGGCTTTACGATCGTCTCTCAAGTTATTTAAATGCCTCTTCGCGGTCATAGCGGGCCCGAGGAGGGGAACGGGGCCCGGTCGCAGGTTATGCGTGCCGTTACCAGTCTTTTGGTTACCGGCCTCTTGCTTGCAGAGGGGTTTGGGGCCGGCGCTTTGGGCAGTCCTGCGGCAAGTCCGGGGATGTTCGGCCGCCCCCTTTTCCACCATTTCACCACCCGCGATTTCCTGGCCGCCGACCAAGTCTGGGCGGGGGTGCAGGACAACCGAGGCGCGATGCTGTTTGGCAGCGAGGGTTGCGTGTTGTCGTTCGACGGGTTCCGTTGGCGACGCATCCCGATCCCGAACGGCAGCTTTATCCGAGGCTTGGCGGCAGACCGTACGGGAACCATCTGGGTGGCTGGGGTCGACGTCATCGGCACTTTAACGTCCGGTGCGGCGCCCGAATTTAGACCATTGCAGGGACTGGTCCCGGAGGAGTTCAAGCCCCTCCGCGACGTGTGGGACATTTTTCCCGTCGGTGATCGGCTCTATTTTTCGACCGACAAAGGGATGCTTTGTTGGGACGGCAAACGTTTCAGCGTGATTCCGTGGCCGGGTTTGGCGGAGTCAAACTGGTTCCTGTCCGCCACGAAGGATCGGTTGTTCGTGCACGCGAAAAACCAGCCGCTGTACGAGTGGGCAAATGGCCATTGGTCGGTGTTGGCGGACAGCCCGGAACTACGGTCGAGCAAAGTCGACCGGGCGATCGAACTGCCGGATGGCGAGGTGCTACTGCTCACTTGGAGCAGAGGCTTGTTCCGCCTGGACGGTTCCCGGGTGAGCCCGTTTCCGACGGAGGCGGATGCCCTGTTGCGCGGGAGCGTGCCGTACGCAGGCACCCTGGTCGACCACGACGTCATCGCGCTGGGGTTGCGGGGGCGTGGACTGGTCTTCGTCGACCTGCAAGGACGCTTGCGGGGCGGTTTGCTGGAAGAGAACGGGTTACCCGATTCCGCCATCTTAAACTTGGTGACCGACCGCGACCAGGGCGTCTGGATTTGCGGAGAGGCTGGCCTGACGCGGGTCGCCTACGTGAATGGCTACAGCTTCTATGACAGCTTGAATGGCCTCGGCCACGCCAAGGTCAACGACGTCCTGCGCTGGCGCGACGACCTTTACGTCGCGGCCAAGGACGGTTTGTTCACGTTGGAAAAGGCTGCCGGGAACCCGGTCGGACGCTTCCGGCGGGTGCGCGAAATCAATTCCGAGCTGCGGGCGCTGGCCGAGGGACCACGCGGCGCTTTGGCGGGGGGATGGCTGGGGTTGTTCGAGCTGCGGCCGGAAGCGTTGGAAACGTTGGCGGTACCGTTCAAAGACGTCAAGACGCTGACACCTTCCGTCGTTCACCCGGGCAATTACTACGTCGGCACAAGGAACGGTTTGGCCGTGTTGCGCGACGAGAACGGGAGGCTGACGGCGGGCGATTACTTGCCGAATTTTGAGGAGGGCGTCGACTCGGTGTGCGAGGACCGCTCCGGCCTCCTCTTCGTGTCGACGCCCGGCTCGGGCATCTACACGGTGGAACCGTCGGTGAACGGTCCTTCGCTCCTGAAGAATGCCACCGCCACGGCCTTCGTGCCCGAGGGAGAAACCGCTCACCGCAAAGACAACTCGCAGATCCTCACCAACAACGGCTTCCGGTGGCTGGCCGGTCCGAACGGCATTTCGCTGTTCCGTCCGGAAACCGGCAAATGGGCTTCCGTGGTGCCTCCGTCCGACTTGCGCGGCAGAACCTTCGAATTGGCGGCGATGGGTCGGGTCGGTCCACCGCACGTCTGGGTGACCTCCCGGGAGGACGACTCAACCGGTCCGCAACTGCGGCAGGCTTGGCGCGTCGACGCGGATGGTGGCCGGCGCGCCCTCCCAAGCTGGGCGGTCGAGTTCCTCGGCGACATTGTGTCCATCCGCGAAGAGGGTGGCAATGAAAACATCGCTTGGGTCTGCGGCACCTACGGCCTGTTGCGGCTGAACTTGGACCAAGCGTTCCCGCGGGCGGTCCCCTTCCGGATTTACCCGGAGGAGTTTACGGTCAATGGGTCGATTGGTCCGTCCGATGCCAACCCTGAGGATGGGCTCCAACTCTCCTTTGAGGAGCGCGGCTTCCAAATCCGGTTCGGCACCGACCATTTCCGCGGTTACCTGAACGGGCCAAGCCAGCTGCGTTTCCGGGCGAAGGTCGACGGCGTCGATCGTGATTGGGGTCCCTTCACGGACGACCCGATCTGGCGGGCGGGGGCGTTGAACGAGGGCCATTACCGGTTGCACTTCGTGGCCATCGACAACGACGACGTGCAAAGCCAGGAATACACCCTGGCCGTGGTCATCCGGCCGCCCTGGTTTCGCACGTGGTGGGCGTCGGTCGGTTACGCCGTGGCCATCGGCATCGGCATCACCCTGCTGGTCCGGTTGCGGGTTCACCAACTGCGCCGCCGAGAACGGGAGCTCGTCGCGACGGTGGAACAGCGCACCCAAGCCTTGCGGGCGAGCCGTTTAAGCCTGGAGGAAGCTAAGGAAGCGGCCGAGGCGGCGTCCCTGGCCAAATCGAAGTTTTTGGCCAACGTCAGCCACGAGCTGCGTACCCCCCTCAACAGTATCATCGGCTTCTCTCGGCTGGTCCTGCGGGACGCCGGGTTGGCCCCGGCCCAACGGCGACGGTTGGAGAATGTGTACGCCAGCGGCGAGCACCTCCTACAGATGATCAACGAACTGCTCGACGTTTCACGCATCGAGGCGGGGGCGGTGGCCGTGAGCGTCGGGCCGGTGGAACTTGGGGCCTTCGCACGCGGCTTGGCAGATGAGTACGAGTTGCGCGCGAACCCGGGCGGGGTCGGTTTCGAAGCGCAGATCCTTCTCAACGCCCCGACTTGGACGATGACCGATCCGTTGCGCTTGCATCAAGTGGTCTCCAACCTGCTCAACAACGCGTTCAAATTCACCCGGACCGGCCGCGTCCGTTTCACGGTCCGACGGGAAGGCGACCGTGCGGTGTTCGAAGTGAATGACACCGGGGTGGGCATTCCGGCGGAGGACTTGTCGCGGGTGTTCGAGCCCTTCTTTCAAGCGTCAAACCACCAACAGCATCGCCAAGGAGTCGGTTTGGGACTGCACATTTGCCGGCGGTTGCTCGACGTGCTGGGCGGGGAGATCGCGGTGGAGAGCGAACCCGGGCAGGGCAGCACTTTCCGCGTAGGTTTGCGCCTGCAGCCGTCGGCTGCGGCACCCAACCTCAGCCCGCGGAAGATCGTCGGCTACGAGGGACCGAAACGCCGCATTTTGGTCGTGGACGACGACGCGCAAAACCGGGCGGTGCTGACGGATCTGCTTCAAGAGCTGGGGTTCGACACCGCCACCGCCCAAAATGTGCGCGAGGCGTCGCGTCGATTATCTGGCGACGAACCGTTTGACGCGCTCATCAGCGATCTCCGGATGCCGGACCGGGACGGGTTCGCGCTTGGGCGGGATGCCGCCAAGTTCCCCAACCGGGGCAACCTGCTGCGGGTGGCCTCTTCGGCCAGTGTCTTCGAGGACGACCGGCGTCACGCGAACCGCTGCGGTTTTGACGAATTTTTACCGAAACCCGTACGTGAGGTGGACGTGGTGGAGATGCTTGGGCGAAGGCTGCAACTGCGGTGGAAGTACGCCGACCAAGAGGTTCTAACGGTGCGCAACGGCCACGAACCCCTTTCGCTGGCCGTTGCCGAGAAGCCCCTGCCGTTGACGGAGGTGCATGGGTTGCTGAAAGCGGCCCGCATCGGTGATGTGCAAGCACTGCAGCAGCATTTGGGGCGGCTGCGGCAGGAACGGCCGGAACACCAAGAGGTCTACGTCGAATTAGACGGCTTCTTGCGCGATTTCCGGATGCGGGCGGCCGAGAAATACCTCGAAGGGATGATCGGCCGAGACGAAGTCGGGCGCGACTAAGGCGTCTGCAGATTGCGGGGGGGACGTCGCATTTCTGCCGAAACGACAGGCTGGCCCCGTACGAGCGGCCAGCCTGCGTTTGGCACTGCACCACAGCAGAAGGGTCAACCACCCCCTTCTAAAACGACCTATCGGCGCGAAAATCGCGGACTTAAGAAAAACCGTCATAAAAACCAAAGTTTTTTCTCACGATTGGGCAGCACGGCGGAGGTGTGCTGGTGCCGCACAGTCAGCGACCGCGCGCCCGTCGTGCGCACGCGTGCTCAAGGATGAGGTCTGCGGCACGACCGACTCCCCCCGCCTCTCGCAACTGCGCCCCCCAATAAGCGGAACGCTCCCGGAAGGTGCGCTCCGCCAAAAGGCGCTGCAGCTTTGCCACGACCTCCTCGGCGGTGAAGGCCGGAGGATGGTCGGACGTTAGGCCCACCCCGCTGTCCACGGCACGCACCCCAAAATCGTAGCAGTCCAGCCAGAAAGGGAGGACCAGCAGCGGCTTGCCTGCATGGATGCCTTCGTGAAAGCCGTTGCCGCCCCCGTGCGTCACGAACGCGCGCACGTGGGGATGGGCCAGCACCTCCGTTTGTGACTCCACCCACGACTCGAGGCGCAGGTTGCTCGGCAGCGACGCGCCTTCAGGCAGCAACGCCCGTTGTGGGCCCGGCAGCTTCCACAGCACTTGGTGGGACGGGCCTAAACGGCGGAAGGCGCTGACGAGAGCGCCCACCTGGGCACGCGACAGGCGTACGAGCGTGCCCAGGCCAACGTAGATCACCGAGGGATGACGATCCAGCCACCGCGACAGCCCCCCTTCTTTGCTCGCCTCGACCCGCGCCAGCGGGGGAATCATCGCCCCGAGCAGGTGCAGGTTGCGGGGTGCCGCGAAGGGGTATTCTAGACCGAAGACCGAGTAACCAAAGATCGCGGTAGCCGCGTCCCGATAACGGCGCGGGCTGGCGAACGGGTTGACCATCCCCATGGCTTTGCGACGAAAGGCAAAAGGAAGCAGGGGCGAGCGCGTCAGGAGGGCGGTTGCCAAGCGGACGGCGAACCACCCGTTCGCGAGCTTCTGGCCGGGGTTCATGCGCCTGGGTAACCCTGAACCGGGGAACGGGTAATCCCACCCCAACTGCCCAAGGAACAGCGCGCTCGGCGTGCAGGGGACGCTGAGAATGAAGGGAACGCGCCGGGTCATCGCTACGTCCAGCGCACTCGCCGTCCCCACGTCGATGATCATGAGGGACGGTTGGAGCCGATCGATGAGCGCGAGCAGGCGACGGTATTCCAACGCCGTGCGTTGCGGATCCAACATCCAACGCACGGTGGTCAGAAAGATGCCCGTGGTCCGCGGACCTCGCGTTGCCGCCGCGTAGAGGCGCGGGTCTTCGATGAAGGCTTTGGTCGGATCGGCAACACCGAAGGGGGCAAACGCGACCGGGCTGGCCGAGGTCGTTGCTTCGACGTCAGCGCGGCGGTCTTCCGTAGAGGCAAACCAGAGCGGAGAGACGCCGCGGCGCGACAACTCCGCGACGATGGCCAAAAGGGGATTGATTTGGCCGGCGTGGGCAATGCTGGCGAAGAAGATGGGGCCGGCAAGCGCGGTCATGGAAACCGGGTGCAATCTGCGGACGGCCCGCCTCGGTGCAACGTTTGGTATGGGGGTTGGGCGTTGCTGGTCGCTAGTCTCTGGTCCCTTGTCTCTGGTGCAGAAGGCGGTCGAGCGGCTTCGTCGGCGACCAAGGGAGCGCGGGCGTCCCCCCCGTCCCCGGCCGGTGCCCCCCCCGCCCCGCCGCCCCACACCCCCCGGAGCCCCCCCCCCCCCGCGCCCCCCGGCCGGCTGCCCTCGGCGTCCCGCTTTGGCCTTAGTCATCTCCCCTGTGGCCTGCACGCAGCGACGGGGGCAGGTCGTCCCCCACCCACCCCGCTCAACTCGACGCCTTGTGCGTCAGACATTCTTCCAACGGCCAACCGAGCTGTTCCCACATCGAGAGTTTGTTCCAGTCTTTGATGAACTCGACGAGTTTGCCGTCGCGGACTCTGAAGATGGCGCTCGCGGTCCACTGCGCCCATCGGCCAGTTGGCGGCAATTGGCCATGGGGCATCCCACGGTGGCTGCCTTCGGCGGTGTACCGCAGACAAACCCGGTCGCCGGAAGCAAACAGCACGTCGAAACTGACAAAACGCAGATCGTTAACCTGTTCCATGAGCTTGCCGTGGTCCTCAGCGTACTCCTCAAGCGTGTGCACCTTTGGGAAGGTGGTTGGGGCGATGAAGCGGTTGCCGGGAGCGCACAGGTCGGCGACAGCCGCAGCGCTTGCTTGGCCCGGGCGGTAGGAGATCTCCATGTACCGCCGCACCAACGCGATGTTCTGCTGTTCCTCAGGGGTCGGCTCCGTTGACGTCATGACGTGGAGATCGCCGTTGGACTTGGCGCCGGATGCGGTCGGCAACCCTGGCGCGAGAGGTGGGTCGATTGCGCGCAAGACCCGCCTTTTAAAGGTGAAGGTCGTCCAAGCCGCGCTCGGTCTGTTCAAGAGAACCGCCGGAAGCCGGTCCAGGGTACCTCATGAACTTGTTTTTGCTTTTAGCGGTCGCGAAAGGTGAGGCAGAGCTTTGGGCGTGGCGACGGTTTTATTCCACCCCACCCGCGGGCCGGGCGGCCGGGTCACCTGTGGACCTACCGCAGATCCGTTGGAACCTGCTGACGCCGCGCGCCGCGGCAAACACCAGGCGCGGCGGACGAGCGCCGAGCATTGGGTGGCATCGTCGCGTGGGTCGGCGGGCAGCGTGCGCGAAATGAACTTGCGTGGTTTGGCCCGCTGCTCAGCCTGCCTGTGTCTTTCGTGCCGTGCATGAACGCGTCAAAACCGGGGGGCTTGGTGGCTACCGACAAACTTATCGTGGAACCTTGGTCCTACGGGGCTCGCGCGGGATCGGAACGGGTGGAGCACCCGCTGCTCAGCCTCTGTTTTCAGGCCGGGGGCATGAGCCTGTTGGAGGCGGGTACGCAACGCATCGAGGCGCGGGGCGCGCACGTCAGCTTGAACGCGAGCGGCGACACCGAACGGTTCACGATCGGGGAGAGTGGCGTCCACGGCTTGAGCGTGGACATCCCGCATGGTTGGTTGGCGCGCTTCGGTCTGGATGCCGCCGCGGTGGCGAGTTGCCTCTGCTCCCAAGATCCGGACCTTGTGCTGCTAGGGCGCCGCTTGTACGCCGAGGTGCTGGAGAGCGACGAGTGGAGCCCGATCGTGATCGATTCCCTCTTGATCGAGATGCTGGCGTTGCTTGCGCGGAGAAGCCGTCGGCAACGCGGGGCGGTTCCAGGTTGGATCCAGAAGGTCGAACGCGTTTTGCGGGAGGATGCGGCGCGCGCGTACTCGCTCCAGGATCTCGGCAATTTGACCGGGTACCATCCTGCGCACGTCGCGCGCGAGTTCCGCAAGTGGACCGGGAAGACCGTGGGCGACTACACCCGGGCGGTGCGCTTAACGAAAGCCCGCGAACTGATGAGCAATCCCCGGTTAACCCTGGCCGAAATCGCGCAGGAGGCCGGTTTTGCCGACCAAAGCCATTTGAACCGCGTATTCCGGCGCTGCTTGCGAATGACGCCTAAGCAGGCGCGCGGAGATTGGGGAGGGTGATGGGCATCACGCGCTCACTCCGGCTAGGCCTGCACGGGCTCGGGCGGCTCGCCATCGTCCGCTGGCGCGACCGTCTAAGTAGCGCGGGTCGCCCAGTTCGAGGGAAAAAGGCAGGCTGGCCCTAGACAAGCGGCCAGCCTGCGTTTGGCACTGCACCACAGCAGAAGGGTCAACCACCCCCTTCTAAAACGACCTATCGGCGTGGGACTCGCGGACTTAAGAAGAATTGGCTGAAAAATCCGATTCTTTTTCTCAGCGTTGGACTAAACACCGCGCGCCCGGGCCGGAGCGGCTTGGCGGCGCCTCTTACCTCACCTTGCCTTGCCATCTTTTGGCTGTGGCGACTGCCGCGTTGACGGGCGGGAGACGCCCACGCTCCCCTTGTGGATCGTCTGACTGCCAACGGCACTTGGGTATTTGCAAAAAAAGAGCCCTGGATTCCTTTCGGAACCCAGGGCTCGTCGATTCTGGCAATGTCCTACTCTCGCGCAACCTAGAGAAGCACTACCATCGGGGCTGCAGCGTTTCACTTCCGTGTTCGGAATGGGAACGGGTGGTTCCACTGCGCTAGGATCACCAGAAGGCTGGTGAAGCCGAAATGAGCCCGTGGGGGGAATAGGGGCGGTCTCGCCTCAACTTCACCAGAAATTCTAGCGACCAAAAGGAAACAAAAGAACAAAGAGTTCCCTGAAATCTGCAAATAGGGGTAGAGCAAGGCACTGAAACGACTCCGTGGAGTCAAGATATAATCAAGCCGGACGAGTTATTAGTACCACTGAGCTGACCGCATTGCTGCGGGTACACCCGTGGCCTATCAACGTGGTGGTCTACCACGACTCTTCGGGGAAAAGTCATCTTGGAATAGGCTTGGCGCTTAGATGCTTTCAGCGCTTATCCTTTCCGGACATAGCTACCCAGCGCTGCCGTTGACACGACAACTGGAACACCAGCGGTCCGTCAGACCCGGTCCTCTCGTACTAAGGTCTGAACCCCTCACTTTTCCTGCGCCCACAGTGGATAAGGACCGAACTGTCTCGCGACGTTCTGAACCCAGCTCGCGTACCACTTTAACCGGCGAACAGCCGGACCCTTGGGACCTTCTCCAGCCCCAGGATGTGATGAGCCGACATCGAGGTGCCAAACCGAGCCGTCGATATGAGCTCTTGGGCTCGATCAGCCTGTTATCCCTAGCGTACCTTTTGTCCGTTTAGCGATGGCGATTCCACATTCAACCACCGGATCACTTGGACCTGCTTTCGCACCTGCTCGACGTGTGTGTCTCACAGTTAGGCTGGCTTATATCCATGTACTCGTCACCTGATTGCCAACCAGGCTGAGCCAACCTTCGTACTCCTCCGTTACTCTTTTGGAGGATACCGCCCCAGTAAAACTGACCGGCTGCCAGTGTTCCCAACCCGGGTCACGGGCTTGGGTTAGATTTTCCAACCTTAAAGGGTGGTGTTTCATTGGTGGCTCGGCCTGCCCCTAAAGGCAGGTTTCACAGCCTCCCACTTACGCTAAGCATTAAAATCGAAAAACCAGTAACAGCGTACAGTAAAGGTGCATAGGGTCTTTCCGTCCTACTGCGGGTAGGCGGCATCTTCACCGCCATTACAACTTCGCTGAGCGCCTCCTTGAGACAGCGGTCAACTCGTTACACGATTCGTGCAGGTCGGAACTTACCCGACAAGGAATTTCGCTACCTTAGGACCGTTATAGTTACGGCCGACATTCACGGGGACTTGGGCTCGAAGCTTCGCCTTGCGGCTAACCTCTCACCGTAATCTTACCGCATTGGTCACGTGTCACACCCTATACGTCGTCTTCGCGACTTGGCAGAGTGCTGTGTTTTTGCTAAACAGTCGGTTGACCCCTTTCACTGCGGCCCTCACGGGCACCCCTTCTTCCGAAGTTACGGGGCTAGATTGCCGAGTTCCTTAAGGAGGGTTCACTCACTCGCCTTGGTATATTCTACCCACCCACCTGTGTCGGTTTACGGTACGGGCAACCGTGGGAACAACGTCGAGCTTTTCTCGGTGCACGATTGGAAGGATCCGCTTCGGCCGAAGCCTCCACGTCCGCTTGCGCGACTGCCACTTTCAACCGGCAGCCCCTCTCTTCGCACACGTCCCTCGACGTCTTAACCACAGCCGGTGCAGGAATGTTGACCTGCTCTCCATCGTCTACGCCCTTCGGCCTCGACTTAGGTCCCGACTAACCCTGGGAGGACGAACCTTGCCCAGGAAACCTTGGGTTTACGGCGGCCGGGAATTCCACCCGGCTTATCGCTACTCATGTCTGCATCCTCACTTGCAAGCGCTCCACCGTCGGTTGCCCTTCGGCTTCAAGGCACTTGCAACGCTCCCCTACCACTCGAGCGGGCCGAGACCCCCTCGAATCCAAAGCTTCGGTATACCGCTTATCGCCAATCATTTTCGGCGCAGAATCACTCGATGAGTCAGCTATTACGCACTGTTTAAATGATGGCTGCCTCTAAGCCAACATCCTCACTGTCTAAGTAACTCCACATCCTTTCCACTAAGCGGTATTTAGGCACCTTAGCTGTTGATCTGGCATGTTTGCCTCTCGCGCGTGAAGCTTATCCCTCACGCACTGACTCCCGTGTTACACCCTGCGGCATTCGGAGTTTGATTGAATTCGGTACCCTGGTATGGGCCCTAGTTCATCCAGTGCTCTACCTCCGCAGGTCAGCACACGAGGCTAGCCCTCAAGCTATTTCGGGGAGAACCAGCTATCACGGGGTTTGATTAGTCTTTCGCTCCTACCCACAGCTCATCC
>CAXUNV010000026.1:0-4796 GCA_964252355.1 uncultured Chthoniobacterales bacterium
AACGCCGAGACCAACCTCTTCAGCGCCGAGCGTTCGATCATGGAGCGTTACGTGACGCTTTGTCCGGAGCGCAAAGACGTTGCAGAGGTTTTCACACTTATCTTGGGGGAGTTTGAACGGACCCAAGGGGTACTTGTGGAATTGATGGGAGGGGCTTCCCGCGAGCGTCGGCCGCGCTTCACGATGACCCACCAGATCCGGGCGGACGCGCTCTTGGCACTGCACGTGCGGCAGGTGCAACTGCTGCGGGATTGGCGGGCCGCGCGGGCGGAGGGTGGTGAAGGCGCCGGGAGTGAGCTCCTGGGAGAGTTGCTCCTTTGCATCAACGCCATCGCGAGCGGCTTGCGGACGACGGGTTAAGAAGGCCTGAGGTGGGAACCGAGCTTGGGCAGGATGGCCCAGCGGGGGTGGACGATCGACGCACCGCGGCGTTGACGCGCGCACGTCCGCGCTGTTTAGTGGGGCGTTGCAGGGGAGCCTCGGGCTGAGAACCCCGGCGCGTTTGGCGCGTGCGGGGGACCCTTAATACCTGATGCGGGTAATGCCGCCGCAGGGAGCGGAGGTGGCCTTGCGCGTTTCGTATCACCACCGAATCGTCTCACCCCAACAGCCGGCGCGTCTACGCCCCGGGTTCCCTGCATCCAAACCTCCGCGTCGCCATGCGCGAAGTTCGCCAAGCGGTGACGCGGCACCCGGACGGAAGGTCGGAAGTAAACCCGCCCTTGCCCGTCTACGACACCAGCGGTGCTTGGGGCGACCCGGACCAAGCGCCAGACGTCAATGCTGGGCTAATGCCGCTGCGTCGGAGTTGGGTTTGGGAACGGGGTGACGTCGAGGAGTATGACGGTCGCACGGCCACACCGCGGGATGACGGCTTCCTGAGTCGGCGCCACGCGGAAAGCGCCCGTCCCGGTGCCCAGGATCCGGCAAAAGCCTTTCCGGGCGGACGGCGAGCACCGCTCCGGGCGTCGGCCGGTCACCCGGTGACGCAGCTCTGGTACGCGCGCCAGGGCGTGATCACCCCGGAGATGGAGTATGTGGCCGTCCGTGAAAACCTAGGCCGACGCCCGGATGGCGGTGCCACGCGCGGCGCCGCGATCACGCCGGAGTTTGTGCGGGACGAGGTGGCCCGCGGCCGCGCGATCATCCCCGCGAACGTGAACCACCCGGAAGCGGAGCCGATGATCATCGGCCGAAACTTTTTAGTAAAAATCAACGCAAACATCGGCAACTCGGCCGTTTCCTCAGGAATTGATGAAGAGGTCGAGAAAATGCGTTGGGCAACCCGTTGGGGTGCCGACACCGTCATGGACCTTTCCACGGGCAAAAACATCCACGCCACCCGGGAATGGATCATCCGCAACAGCCCGGTCCCGATCGGCACCGTTCCGATCTACCAAGCGCTGGAAAAGGTTGGTGGGCGCGCGGAGGAGTTGAACTGGGAAGTTTACCGCGACACCTTGGTCGAGCAAGCGGAACAAGGGGTCGACTATTTCACCGTCCACGCCGGCGTGCTGCTCCGCTTCGTTCCCCTGACCGCCCGCCGCCGGACAGGGATCGTCTCGCGTGGGGGCTCCATCCTGGCCAAATGGTGCTTGGCCCACCACCAAGAGAATTTCTTGTACACCCACTGGGATGAGATCTGCGAGATCATGGCGGCTTACGACGTCAGCTTTTCCATCGGGGACGGGCTGCGACCCGGGTCGATTGCGGATGCAAATGACGAGGCGCAGTTCGCCGAGCTTCAGGCGCAAGGCGAGTTGACCCGGCGGGCTTGGGAGCGGGGTGTGCAGGTGATGAACGAAGGTCCGGGCCACGTGCCGATGCACCTCATCCGGGAGAACATGGAAAAGCAGCTGGAATGGTGTCACGAAGCGCCCTTTTACACCTTGGGCCCGCTGACGACGGACATCGCCCCGGGCTATGACCACATCACGAGCGCGATCGGCGCGGCAATGATCGGCTGGTACGGCACCGCGATGCTTTGTTACGTCACGCCCAAAGAGCACCTGGGGTTGCCAAACCGGGAAGACGTCAAACAGGGGGTAATCACCTACAAGTTGGCGGCGCACGCCGCCGATTTGGCGAAGGGTCACCCGGCGGCCCAACTCTGGGACGATGCGATCAGTAAGGCGCGTTTCGAGTTTCGTTGGGAAGACCAGTTCAACCTGAGTCTCGACCCGGTGACCGCGCGCGCCTTCCACGACGAAACCTTGCCGCAAGAAGGCGCGAAGACCGCCCATTTCTGCTCGATGTGCGGTCCGCACTTCTGTTCGATGAAGATCACCGAAGACGTGCGCCGGTACGCCGCGGAGAAAGGGTTGGCGGTGGAGACGGCGTTGGACACCGGGATGCGCGAAATGGCGGCGCGGTTTACGGACGAGGGCCGCGAGGTTTACCGCTGAGGCAACGGCTCGGGCCCGGACGGCGCGTTCAGGGGGCGCAGTGGGCGGCTAATTCTTGGGCGCGAGACCGGAGCTCAGGCCCGCCCGAGGCGGTGAAGCCCACCTCCCAGGCTTGGGCCAAGCCCCGCGCCGAGAGGCGCACGCGCCGGACCCGGTCGGATCGGGCGGCCGCCTCGACGGCCTTGCGGGAGGCGCAAAGGACGCCGTAACCGCGGGCGGCCAGTTCCAGCGCCCCTTCCAGGGACTCGAGGCGGGTCAGCCGGCGCGGGGTGACGGCATGGGCGCGGAGCGCCTGGGTGAAGGCGGGAAGGTTGCCGTCGGGTTCACCTTGCAGCAAGTCGAGCGTCGGCAGGCTCTCGACGGGGAGAAACGGCCCCTTGGCCGCAGGGTGCAACGGACTGAGGAACGCGCATATTTCGTCCCGGAACAAGGTTACGCGGTGGACGCAGGGGACCTTGGCGAGGCTCGGCCCAACCACGAGCACGTCTTTGCGGCCGGCGACCGTGGCCAAGGCGCCGGCATCGGGCACCGGGTCAAGCAGGAAGGCGGTCTGCCGCATCTGGGCGGCGTGCCGGGCCCACGCATCCGGCAGCCAAGTGAACGCGGCGCCCAAAGTCGCCACGACCCGGAGGGGCGCCGCCGGCGCGGGAACTTGATCTCCCGCCAACTCCGCCTCGGCGCGGGCCAGTTCGGGCAACACCTGGCGGGCGGCTGCCAGCAGGCGGTCGCCCGCGGCGGTGAGTTGGAGACGACGGCCGGTGCGGAGGAAGAGCGCCGCACCCAGCCGGTGTTCTAGACCGGCCAATCGCCGGCTGAGCGCGGGTTGGCTCAGCGCGAGGCGGCCGGCGGCGGCGCTCACGGTCCCCTCACCCGCTAACGCTTCGACCATCTCCAGGTCGCGCATCTCCACCTGCAACGGCACGTGTGCACCATGCGCATGGTCTTACGCTTCATGCAATTCCTGATTCATTCCAAGCGAAGCGGGAGGGCGTGGAGTTGCATGAATGTTGGGTTTAATGTCCAGGGGGAATGGATCAAGCGGACCTGCGGTTCCGGGCGCACTGTTGCTCATGCGCCCACACCGCAGCCGCAAAGCTCGCTGGTCCCGGAAGCGCGTAAGGGGTGCCACTCACCCCCACTGGAACCTGGCGCCACGGGCCACGGGTTCGGCGACAAAACCTCGGTCAGCAAAAGCCCGTCGGGAGGTCACCCACGACGTCTCAAATCTGGGCCGTTTGCGGCTCCAACCCGAGCAGCACGCGGCCGGGAGTCACCATCATGCGATTGGCGCAGAGGACGTGTTGGCAGACCGCGTGGACGTCTCGGAGCTGTGCGGAGAACAAAGCTGTTTCCAGCACGGCGGTACCGCCGGCGGCGGCATACATCCTGCCAACCACGTTTCTGCCGGTGTCGCCGGCGTGGCAGCAGGCCATGCGCAGCTGCGCCTGCTGCTCTAGGGATGCCGGCTGGCCTGACAAGAGGCGATCCCATACTGAGCCGATCACCTCGAAGGCGAAGGCGCGGGCGGCGCTGAGGCGCGCCTTCGCCCAAGCGACTTCCAGCTGGACATGTTCCTGTTCGGCGAGGGGCGCGGCGCTGCCGAAAGCGACCTTGGTCTGGGCCAACGTCACCAAGGCATCGATGGAGGCGGCGGCGATGCCGAGAGGAACGCCCAGGAGTGCAACCGCGCCGACGGAGAACAGCGGCAGGCCATACCAGGGGCCCAGCGACGGCCGCGCGGCGTCCAAGATGGCCGTGCAATCGTCCGGCACCCACACGTCCTCGCACGCCACGTCATGGCTGCCGCTCGCCCTCAGGCCGCCGCTGTTCCAGTTGCCCAAGACCTGCACCTTCTCGGAGGGGAGCAACACGCCGCGCAACGCCGGCCGACCCTCCGCGGTCCGCCGGGGCTGACCGTCCTCGTGTTCTACGCACATCAGGGAAGTGACCTTGCTGAACCGGCTGAAGCTCGCCCCCGGCCAGCGGCCGCTGACGCGCCAGCCCTGGCCGTCCCGGGTGGCGGATCCGCCCGGTTGCCCGCTGCCGCTGCCGGCAAACATGGCCCCAGCTGGCAGCAAGCGCCGCATCGGCTCAGCCGCAATCTGCCCGGTGATCCACGATGCAACACCGGACGAGATGGCCGCGCACCAAGCCACGGCACCGTCGAGCTTGGCCAGGGCTTCGATGGCCTGGACAAACTCCAACGGCGGCGTTTCCGGCCCGCCGTGGGCGCGCGGCAACCAGAGCTGCGTTAATCCCGCCTGTATCAAGGCCTCTGCCACGGGTCGGGGGAGATCCGGTCCTACGGCGAGGGCCTCGCGGTGGGCGTCGACCAATGGGGCAAGCGCCTGGACGGCTGCGAGAGGCCGGAACGCCCGTGAGGCCGTGAGG
>CAXUNV010000026.1:4814-18597 GCA_964252355.1 uncultured Chthoniobacterales bacterium
AAGTTCCCCTGGTCTGAACTCCCCGGTCCCCCTTCCGTCTTGGCGATCGAAGGCAGCCCGCGCGCCGTGAGCGTCGCAAGCTTCTCGGGCCGAAACCTGCGCGGTATCTGATGACTTTTGCATAATTCTTCCTTGAGAAATGGAACCCGGGCCTTTGCATCCCAAGCCCGTCTTGTCCCAACGGTCGCAACCGCTGTCTGAGTGGCCGGCGTGGGCCGGATGCGCGCCGGAAGGGCTGCAGGCAACCGCCGGCTTCGCCAGGGACCGTCTCGGCGGCCGGCGTGGGTCAGGTTCGTCGCCGCAATCCGGCAACCCGGCAGCTCGCATCCCCCGTCGCCGCCCTTCACCCGCTTCTCCGCCCCAACGCGTTGTGGTTCTTTCTGCATTTGCGTCTGCGCGTCCCATGCATCGGGGGAGGTCCGGTTGGCCAGCAGACGCCTCCGGACGACCGAAGCGAGCGCGGCAGGCCGGGCCGCCACCAGGTCTGCCTCGACCCGGCACCAGTTTGGGCAGCACCCGGCGGGCGACCGCCCGCCCGCGGCGGCGCTCACGGTCCCCTCGCCCACCAAAGCTTGGACCGTTTTCCCAGGTCACGCACCCCAAGTTGCGACGCCATGAATGCATCCTTTGCATACCCGCTTTAAAAACCAATTCAGCGCATGAAACCCTGTAGGTTTTCATCAAAAAACTGCATAAAATGCAGCTTGATGCGTTTCTGATATACCTCACGGCAGATGGCGAGCGGGCGGTGGATGTTGTGGGGAAGCAGAACCGCGGCCGCCCTGTGTTTGAAAACGGCGGGGCGGTTCAACACGATTCCGGCAGCGGCCGTCGTGCCAACGGGGAGGAGTGACCCGGACGGTTGTCGCCTGGGGGGTAACGCCCCGCCGCACTCCCGCTGGTCGCCCGCGGCTTGAGCGGCGGCGGCCCGCCAAGTTGTGGTCGCCAAGGCGACCAAGCGCTCAGGTCTGGTCCGGGTCCGCGCCGTAGTGGAGCAGGGCGCGACGGTACGCGATCAGGTGAGGATCCGAAGTGGTTTCTGCAAGCAGGGTCAGGAGCCGACCGACCGCACTTTTCCCGTCGCCCGCCGAGTATTCTGTGAGGGCGAGGAACGCGCGGAACTCCGTCCCATCCGGGTAAAGGGTGAGCCCCTCCTTGAGGCATTCGCGAGACCGGCGTAGGTTCCCGCCATTGCGGTAGGTGCTGCCGAGGCCAAGCAAGGCCCCGCGGCGGTCTTCGCCGTCGAGACCCAAAGCCAACGCGCGTTCGTACCATTGAACCGCGTCAGCTTCGTGCCCCTGTGCGTCGCGTGCCCAAGCGGCGAGGTAGAACGGCACCGGGAATTGGGGAGCTTCGGCAGCCCACGCGTCGGCCTCCCGAACCGCCGCTTCTTGCACCGAGCTACGGATTGCCGCCGGTGAAGGCGGCACACCCCAACCAAGTCGAATTCGATGGTCTCACAAACCCTCGCTTCGCCGAGGAGGGAAACGTCACTGGCCGTCGTCGCTGCGCAACCCGCCGCGGCGAGCGAAGCGATCTACGCTCTGGCGCCGCAAAATGACGAAAGTGTTGTTGTCGCCGTACATCGCCCACGGGCCAGGAGGAACCTCCCGGAATTCGACAAACTTCCAGTCGCAGGCGTCCTTGTTACCCAGGCCCAAGTAGTCCCGGACCGCTGGGGAGACGTCCAAACCGGCGCCTTGGTTCAGGTTGGGCCTGGGGCGCTCGTTACCAAAGACGTATTGCCAATGGTCCGTGCGAAACGGTCCGCAATCCTCCCACTGCGCAAAACAAAGCCGGCTGCCGTGACGAATGGCGAGCCAACGGCCTTTCAAAGTGGTCTGACCGTCCCGCACGAAAGCGTCTTTGAACCAGGGAATGACCGAGGCCGCTTCCGACTTGGTCCGGCCACCGTCGACATCGTTATACGGGAGAGCGACGTAGAAGGGATTTTGGCGAGGGACGAAATTTACGGGGATGTAGTTCCGGCGAGCCGTCGGTTCCGGGTTGTCGTACCCACCGTAACTAGCCGTCCATGAGTGGTCCCAAGAGCTCTTGTCATTCGGCACCGGGTTGTTGACCGTGGGACGCTCACCGATCCAAAAGATCGTCGTCACGATGTTCATCTTCCATGGGTAACGGCCGGAGCCGATGCTCAACGCGCCTCGCCCCAGAAGCGATGGGCCCGAGGTGTAACGGGGTCCCGAACCGTTGAAGACGCTCCGCGTCGGGGACATGATGACCTTAGGTTCGATTTTCAGCAGCGCGTTCTCCCGCAACTTCATCGCGTACTTCGCGAAATCGGTGCTGCTTTCGTACTGCGTCTGGCCAAAGGCCGTCGTGCCGTACGCCATCAACAGGGCCAAAAGTAAAGGTAGCCTCCGCATGAGCATCAATCCTTCCGCTTTACCAGCATCCGACGCGCCCGGCAAACCGCTTCAGGCCGGATTACCAGGGGGTATTTAAGGGGCGAACGACCGCCCGCCCGAAAGGTTTAGCAGAAGTTCCTCAAAAAGGAACCGGGAAAGTGTCTTTCCATGCTGCTTGATCCGACGGGTCAACCATACCTTCGCAAGAGCGTATCGTGCCGACCGCGTTCATCGTCGAGTTCCGGGTGGTCAAGGGTGAAGTGCAAGCCGCGGCTTTCCCGCCGGGCGAGCGCCGAGTCGACGATCAGGCTGGCGACGGTGCACAGGTTCCGCAGTTCCAGCAGGTCGGTGGTCGGCCGGAAGTCCCAGTAGAACTCCTGGATTTCCCGGTGCAAATTGCGCAAGCGGGTGCTGGCGCGCTGCAGCCGCTTATCGGTCCGGACGATGCCAACGTAATCCCACATCAAGCGCCGGATTTCGTCCCAGTTGTGATAAATGACGACGAGTTCGTCGAGGTCTTGGGCGTGCCCTGGGCGCCACGGCGGTAACTCGAAGTTCTGGTGATAGCTGGCGTACTTCGGTCGTCGTAGGGCCTCCGCACAGCGCTGGGCGAGGACCATGGCTTCCAGGAGGGAGTTGCTGGCCAGCCGGTTGGCTCCGTGCAAACCGGTGCACGCCACCTCGCCCAGCGCGAAAAGGCCCCGCACGTTGGTAGCCCCATCCAGGTCGGTCTGCACACCGCCGCATTGGTAGTGTGCGGCCGGCACCACGGGGATGGGCTGACGGGTGATGTCGACGCCGAGCTGCGAGCAAGTCTCGTAGATGTTCGGGAAGCGTGTACGGACGAACTCGGGTGAGCGATGCGTAATGTCCAGAAACACGCACGGGGCACCCGTCCGCTTCATCTCGGCGTCGATGGCGCGGGCAACGATGTCTCTCGGTGCTAACTCGCCAAGCTCGTGATACTTGGACATGAATTCCCGCTTTTGGCCATCAACGAGTTTGGCTCCCTCTCCACGCACCGCTTCGCTGATGAGAAAGGATTTACCCAGCGGATGGTAGAGGCAGGTCGGATGGAACTGAATGAATTCCATGTTCGCGATGGTAGCCCCTGCCCGCCACGCCATGGCCACGCCGTCGCCGGTGGCTACGCTTGGGTTCGTCGTGTAGAGATAGACCTTCCCACATCCGCCGGTGGCGAGGACGATCCGGTCGCTACGGAGTGCGCGCACTTCGCCTGTCAGCTCATCCAAGACGTACGCGCCGATGGCGCGGTCTTCGACCGTGTACCCGAGCTTGCCGGTCGTCACCAAGTCGATGGCCATGTGGTTCTCCAACACTTGGATATTGGCGTGCTTGTCGACCGCCGCGAGCAAGCGCGCCTCAATTTCGCGACCGGTAGCGTCGTGGGAGTGCAGGACGCGACGCTTGGAATGGCCGCCCTCACGACCGAGATCAAGCTCGCGCGCCCCGCTGTCCAAGGTGCGTTCGCTGAACGCGACTCCGAGTGTCATCAGGTCGCGAATCGCCTCAGGACCGTTGCTGACGATGGTTCGGACGACGCGTTCGTCGCAAAGGCCGGCGCCCGCCGTCAAGGTGTCCTGCACATGGAGGTCAAAGGAGTCCTCAACGCTGGTAACCGCCGCCACCCCGCCCTGCGCCCACGCGGTGTTGGAGTCGGAACGGGTGCGTTTGGTGACGATGGCGACCCTGCCCTGCTCTGCGACCCGCAACGCCAAGCTAAGACCGGCGATGCCGCTGCCGATGATCAGGAAGTCGTAAGTCTCCATGCCTCAATCCACGAGGAGGTTGTCAATGAGTCGGGTGTTGCCGAAGAACGCGGCTAAGGCAAGCAAGCTCGGCCCTTGCAGAGCGCCTCGTGGCGCCAGCGTGTCCGGATCGACCGCCACAGCGTAGTCCAGGCGTGCCCGCGAGAGCTCTCCGACCCTGGCCGCCATCCAGGCGACGACCGCTTCGCCCGTCCCCCAACGACCTGCCCGGATCCCGTCCGCGGCGGTCTGCAGGGTACGGTAGAGCGCCGGGGCTTGCGCCCGGTCCTCCGGTGACAAGTAGACGTTCCTGGAGCTCAGAGCCAGACCATCGGGTTCTCGCACGGTGGCCGCGCCGATGATCTCGACCGGGTAATCCAAGTCCCGCACCAACCGGCGAATGATGGCGAGCTGCTGATAATCCTTTTGCCCGAAAACCGCCACGTCTGGCCGAACCGCGTTGAAAAGCTTGGCGACCACCGTGCAGACGCCGTTGAAGTGGCCGGGTCGAGAAGCGCCGCACATCGTAACGCTTAGGCGATCCTCTTGTAGGCTCACCGAGGCATCTGGACCGTACATCGCTTCGGTCGTGGGCGCGTAAAGCACATCGCAGCCCCGAGCCTCCAGGAGGGCCCGGTCACGCGCGAAGGGTCTCGGATACGTTTGGTAATCCTCTTTAGGCCCGAACTGTTTCGGATTGACAAAAAGACTTGCGACCAAGGTGCCAACGGGTCCGACCGCTTCCCTCGCCCGGTCAACCAGAGCAAGGTGGCCGTCGTGCAAAGCACCCATGGTTGGGACCAACGCAATCGGTCGGGGAACGTCGGTTGCGACGCGCCGCATGAGCGCGGGGGAATCGAGGACTTGCACGGGAATCTCCGTCGAGGCTCGCGCAAAATCGAGGGTACCGCAACTGCGCGGCGGACGAGAGCAGCTGGCGGATGGAGCCAGGCCCTTGAGATTGCCGGGCGCAGCCGGCCCCAGGATGGCCCATGGGGATGACGCCGGTGGTGCGCGAGCTCCGTCCGCAACCGAGAAGGAACGGCCCGCAGCTTGGCTCCGGCCCGGTGGTCCCGCAGCCGCGGGCAGCCTCGCCTGACCCCACCGACCGTCGGCAGCAATCGCAGGCTTCCAAAGTTGGGAGGACGCCAGCACGCCGTAACGCCTGCGCCATTCGAATCCAACGTCCGTCTGCTTACCCAAGTAAAAACGTTGCTAAGACTTTCGACCTCAAATGTTTTTCTTCAACTCACCACCGCAGCTCGCACCGGGGTGGAGGGTGTCTCCGGCTGGGAACTTTCGTCCAGCAATCTCAGAATGCCCCGGAGCGGGATGGCGACCCACTTGGGACGATTATTCAATTCGTAGCGCAGTTCGTACATGACTTTCAGGACGAGGTAGCTGCGCAGCAGCGCTTTCAAGGCGCTCCGTTCGGCGGGAACGAACGGCGCGCCTTTCGCATGCTCTAAGTAAGCGCCGAGGAAGACCTGACTCGCCCGGGTGGCCCACAGGTCGCCGTAGCCACCCAGGAGATCCCGGTCTTGTGGCCGCACGGTCCGAGACTCCAACAACCCGTAGTGGGCGGCGTAGTGGAACGAGCGCAGCATACCGGCGGCGTCGATCAACGCCGACCGTTTCAGGCGACGCTCACCCAAGGTGCGCGCCGGTTCACCTTCAAAGTCGAGGATGATGAAGTCTCTGCCGGTGTACAGAACTTGGCCGAGGTGGTAATCGCCGTGGATGCGGATCTTGGAGAGTTTCAGCGCTTCTTTCAGCAGATAATCGTGAAATCCCATCAGTTCCGAACCACGCGCCAACGCTCGATCCGCCAATCGGCGTGAGTAGTCGTCGAAGCTGAACAGCGCCTTGTTCAGAAGGGTCATCGTCTGCTTGGTCTCGCTTCGGATGGATTGAAAGACGGACCGCTGGTGCTGCAGAGAAAACGGTTCCGGGCTGAAATCCGGCGATTCTGCGTCCGAAGCCAACGCCAAGTGCATCTCCGCGGTGCGTTGTCCCAGCAGGCGGACGCTCTCCAAATGAACCCCTTCAAGGACGGTCAACTGCTCGGACGGGATTTCATCCCAAATCCCCAACGAAGGCGGTTGCGGGAGGGTCGGCTCACCAAGCACCCGGTCAAAGTAGCGGTCGACGGCCGCAAGCGTGTGCGACCAGCCGTTTTGCTCATTCGCCGTGAAGACTTGCAGCATGGTCAGGGCGGCGGGTTCCTGGCCGCTCGCCACATACTGCAAGTCGCCAAGGTAGGTGGGGACGTGCTCAAACCCGCAGCGTTCGCTCAGCTGCTTCGTCACCTCCAAATCCGGGTTTAATCCCTCGTCCAACTTGCGGAATAATTTCAGGTAAACCTTGTCGTCAAAGACGATGGAACTATTGCTTTGTTCGACTTTGAGCGCCCGGGATCCTTGGAGAGGGTTGCCGTCGAGAAGACCGGTAAGCCGGCGTGAAGCCGACGGGACCAACCGTCCAGATCGGCATTTGAGCGGAGTTCCCTCTCGGATCAGGTCCAACAGCACGTGGTGAAAGCTCGGCGTGCCGATCGCGTCCACCAGCAAACCACCCTCGCCTTCCAATCGGGCGATGATGGCGCCTGGGAACTCCAGTTCAACATTACGCGCCTCCTCACCAGCAACGATCTTGGTTGGGAGCGCGTAAAGGTCGCGCGGACCTTCGGAGTAATTGATGCCCACGAGCAACAGCTGCGACCGGTCCGCGGACGAGAGTTCCACGGTGTCGACCAAGTTGGCGCTCACGACCTGCCTGCTTTTGCTCCGGAACCAGCGCGTGCTTTGGACGTAACGGATGAGGTCGGTCTCGGCAAACCTCGCGCCTGGCCGGGTGGACCACCAATCTGGTTGGCCGTTGAACCCGACCGTCGGCAAAGTGCCCGGTTCGTTCGCGGCTCCGTTCTGCGGCGGGGTGAGCAACAGCCAAAAGTAGGTGTGCGGGCCGAGGGTGATCGGGTACGGCGCATCACGGATCACGGGAAAGCGGGCGTGGCCGAAGGTGTCCTCCGGGACGTAACCCGCCCAGTTGTGCAGGTCCAACTCGGCGCCTTGCGAGAACCTTGAAAGGTTGATCACCACCAGAATGGTCTGGCTCTCGTAGGTCCGGGTGAACGCGAGTACCTTGTGGTTCAAGGGTGACAGCATCTGGAAATCGCCGTGCCCGAAGGCGGAGAAACGTTTCCGGATCGCGATCACGCGGCGCATCCACCAGAGGAAAGAGGAGAGGTTGGTTTCTTGAACCTCCACGTTGATGGCCTCGTAGTGAAACTCCGGGTCGATGTTGACCGGCAGGTAGAGTGAGTGCGGGTTTGCGCGGCTGAAGCCGGCGTTCTTGTCGGCGCTCCACTGCATGGGCGTGCGGACGCCGTTGCGGTCCCCCAGGTAGATGTTGTCACCCATGCCGATCTCGTCGCCGTAGTAGAGGATGGGGCTTCCCGGCATCGAGAAGAGGATGGCGTGGATCAGTTCGAGCTTGCGACGATTGTTGCCAAGCAGAGGCGCCAGCCGCCGGCGAATGCCGAGGTTGATGCGGGAGCGAGGGTCCCGGGCGTAGACCCGGTACATGAAGTCGCGTTCCTCTTCGGTGACCATTTCGAGGGTAAGCTCGTCGTGGTTGCGGAGGAACATCGCCCACTGGCAGTTTTCGGGAATGACCGGGGTCTGGTCGAGGATGTCGACGATCGGGTAACGATCCTCCATATGCAGCGACATGTAGATGCGCGGCATGATCGGGAAATGGAACGCCATGTGGCATTCGTCACCCCGTCCAAAGTAGGCGACGGCGTCCTCCGGCCATTGGTTCGCTTCGGCCAGGAGCATCCGATTCTCATACTTGCCATCGATGTAGGCGCGGAGTTGCTGCAGGTAACCGTGCGTTTCGGTCAAATTTTCGCAGCTGGTGTGCTCCCGTTCGAAGAGGTATGGGACGGCATCGAGCCGCAGGCCGTCGACGCCCAGGTCGAGCCAGAAGTCGACGACCTTCAACATCTCCGCCCGAACCACCGGGTTATCGTAATTCAGGTCGGGCTGGTGAGAGTAAAACCGGTGCCAAAAATACGCTTTGGCCACTGGGTCAAAGGTCCAGTTGCTAACCTCGGTGTCTTTGAAGATGATCCGCGCCTCGCCGTATTCCGTGCCCGAGTCGGACCAGACGTAAAAGTCGCGCCAGGGATCCCCGGGCGCAGCGCGTCGGGACTTTTGGAACCAAGCGTGCGCATCGCTGGTGTGGTTCAGCACCAATTCCGTGATGACCTTGAGGCCTGCTTCGTGCGCCGCGTCCAAGAACAACTTAAAATCCTCGAGGGTGCCATACGACGGGTTGACTCGGTAGTAGTCGGAGATGTCGTAGCCATCGTCCCGCAACGGGGATGGGTAAAATGGCATCACCCAAACCGCCGTGACGCCGAGGTTGCGCAGGTAGTCGAGCTTGGCAAAGGCGCCCTGGAAATCGCCGATGCCATCGTTGTTGCTGTCGGCAAACGTCTTGACGTGCAGCTGGTAGATGACGGCTTCCTTGAACCAAAGGGGAGCCGCGGGTTTGGAAACCTCCAATGTCTGCGTCGCTTGGATCTGCATAAAGCTGAAAGGGAGAGATGGGGACCGCCGGCCAACCTCGCGGCCCTGCCGAACCTCGGCCCGGCGTCACCGACCGCAACCTCTATTCACACGGGCAAACCTCTCAACCGTTTTTCCCGGCCGGGCGTTCGGGCAGGCAAATTTCGCCTTCGCTCGACCCAATGGCTTAGGGGAAAAGCCCCCGGTCCCGCTTGGCTTGCATGACGCGTTCCACGCCGATGGCGAGCGCGGCGGTCCGGTGCGGCACGCGCTGTTCGCGCGCGCGTTTATTGACCGCGACGAACGAGGTCTCGAGCACGCGAAACAGGCGGTCGGTCACCTCGGTCTCATTCCAAAAGAGGCTTTGCAGACCCTGCACCCATTCGAAGTAGGAGACGATCACGCCGCCCGCGTTGCAGAGGATGTCGGGGATGACGAAAAGGTCGCGCCCGCGTTCCTGCAGCGCCAAGTCGGCATCGACGGTGGTCGGGCCGTTGGCGGCCTCGGCGAGGATCCGGCATTGCACCCGGCCGACGTTGCCGGCGTGGATGACGCCACTGACGGCGGCGGGGATGAGGACGTCGCAAGGCACGGCCAGGAGATCGTCGGCGGGCATGGGCTCGGCTCCGTCGAAACCGGCCAGCGAGCCGCGTTTGGCCGCGTGGGCGACCGCGGCACCGACGTTGATGCCGCGATCGTTCCGGTAGGCGCCCGAGACGTCGCTGGCCGCGATGACGCGCATCCCGTCCTTGTACGCCAACCCCTGGGCGGCGACGGCGCCGACGTTGCCGAAGCCTTGGACGACCGCCGTCCCGCCCGCAAGCTTCAGCTTCAAAAGATTGGCGGCACGTTCGACCAAGTAAACCACGCCGCGTCCAGTCGCCTCACGACGTCCGCTCGTCCCGCCGATGCTGACGGGTTTGCCGGTGACGATCTCCGGCACGGAATGGCCGCGATAGGCCGAGTAGGTGTCCATGAACCACGCCATGACCTGCTCGTTGGTCCCCATGTCGGGTCCCATGATGTCGACGTGGGGTCCGACGAAGGGGATCATTTCGTGCATGTACCGGCGCGACAATCGCTCCAACTCCCCGGGCGAGAGGCGGAGCGGGTCGACGGTCACGCCGCCTTTGGCCCCGCCGTACGGCAAGCCAGCCAGCGCGCACTTCCAACTCATCCACATCGCGAGGGCCGCGACCTCGCCCATGGTCACCGTGGGCGAGAACCGGGTGCCACCCTTCGTGGGACCGATCGAGAGGTGGTGCTGGACGCGGTAGCCCTGGAAAACCTCCGTCGAGCCGTCGTCCATGCGGACCGGCACCGCAACCGTCATGGACCGTTTCGGGTACATGATCCGGTCCCGCAGCGCGTGCGGCATCTGCAGGTGATCGGCGATCATCGCGAACTGTTGGCTGGCGATGGTGAAGGCGGGATCGGAATAAATGTGCTGCATGGGTGGGGCGAAAGGCGCGGGAGTTCACGCGCTCTGGAGCCGGCGCGGCAGACGCCGGGCGATGAGCGCGAGGATGTCGTGAGTTTCCTCCACGCGCAACAGGAAGGCACACCCGAAATAGGCTGCGGCGCCGCCGACGACCACCAAGGCCAACGCCAGGATTTCCTGCGCTTTGCCGTGCACAGCCGGCAGGAGGAAACGTGCCCCGGCCCAGCAAGTGACGGCCAGCCCCAACGCGGCCAGGACGATGCGCGCGAGGGTTCCAACCAGGCGGCCGGTTTCGAGCCGGCGCGCGTGGGCCCGCATCAGCCCGTAGTAGATCGCGAAGTTCAGGAGCGCCACGATGCCGGTGGAGAGGGCCAACCCGCGTTGACCGAAACCGAGGTGAAAGGTCAGCAGCCAATTTAGGCAGAGGTTGGCGCCGATGGACCCGAACGAGACGAACATCGGCGTGTTGCGTTTGCCGATCGCGTAAAAGGCCGGGGCGAGCACCTTGATGCCGGAATAAGCCGCGAGGCCGACGGCGTAGCACTGGAGCACGGAGGCCGTCTCGAAGGTGTCGTGCGGCGCGAACCGGCCGCGTTCGTAAAGGAGGTGGATGATGGGTTGCGCCCACACGAACAGTGCCACCGTGCGTGGTACGGGGAGGAACAGCGCGCGCCGCAACGCCCGCGCCAAGGTCGTGCGAAAGGCGGCGTGATCCCGGAGGGCAGCGCTGCGGGAAACCAGCGGTAGCGTGACCGTCGCGATGGCGACGCCAAAGACGCCGATCGGCAACTGGACGAGGCGGAACGCATTGTTCAGCCAACTCACCGGCCCATCGCCCAATTGGGAAGCAAACATGCCGTTGATCATCACGTTGATCTGCACGGCACTGCCCGAGATGACCGCCGGCGTCATCAGACGCAGCACCTCCGCCACGCCCGGATCACGCCACCGGAAGTCGGGCTTGAAGCTAAAGCCGACGCCTTTCAGCGATGGCAGTTGGACCAGCAACTGCAGCAGTCCGCCAACCAAGGTGCCGATGGCCAAACCGAGCAGCGCCCGATTGCCAAAATGCGGATCGAGCAGGTAACCCAAGCCGACCCCGCCCAGGATGGAACCGAGGTTGAAGAAGCTGGAGGCCAGCGCCGGCACGGCGAAACGGTTTTTCGCGTTGAGCATGCCCATGACCAGCGCTGCCAAGGACACGAGCAAGATGAACGGGTACATCACCTGGGTGAGGAGGACGGTGAGCGCCCGTTTGGCCGGGTCGAAGCCCGGCGCCAGCAGCGCGACCAAGGGATCGGCGAAGATCACGCCTGCGACGGAGACAAGGCTCATGAAGACCAGGGTGAGCGTGGCCATCTTGCCGGCCAACCGCCAAGCGGCGCGATCCCCGTCCGTGGCGATCGTGCGGGAGAACGTCGTGACGAAGGCCGTGGAAAGGGCGCCCTCGGCAAAGAGGTCGCGCAGGAGGTTCGGCGCCCGGAAGGCGATGATGAACGCATCCATGTTGCGTCCGGCGCCGAACAGGGCCGCAAACAGAAGGTCGCGCAACAGCCCCAGCAACCGGCTCAGCATCACCGCCCCGCTCACGACGCCCGCGGCCTTGGTCGCGGAGTGCCGCTCTTGAACTGCCATCGGACGCCAATAGCGGGATCTCTGGAAGGGATCAACCCCCTTCGTAAGCTTCATCGCCTCCGCGCGGCGCTCCGCGCAGGCCAAAGGGCAAAGGCCAAAGCAGCGTGGGCGGAAGCCAGGCGCCCGGCGGAGCCGCCCCAGGGACACCCGATCTGAGCGGGGCGCGGACGATCCCAAGGATCCGCCGCACCCGTCGTGCCGGCCCGGCGGCGCCTCGTTGACCTCACCTTGCCCTACCTTCAGGGGCGGTGGCGGCTTGGCCGCGAGCGATTCAGGCTTGCAACCCGGGCCGACGACCCTTAGGAGGCCTATCCGATCACATGGGCGCCATCAGTGCGGGAGGGAACGGGCGTTGGAACGAGGTGTTGGATGCGCACGGCCGACCGCGCGACCTCTACCGGCCGTTGCTGGAACACCTCCCTGCCGGCGCGCCGTTGCGAGAACTCGAGGAGGTGGCGTGTGCGGCCCTGCGCGAACTGGGGTTGACGTTCGAAATCCCCGGTCGAGACGGCCAAAACACGTGGTTTTGCGACCTCCTGCCGCAGGTGTTCAGCCCGGAGGAGTGGGATTTGGTGGTCCGCGGCTTCCGGCAAAGGGTGCGGGCGTTTGAAGCGTTTTTGCAGGATGCGTACGGCAAGCGTGAAATCCTGGATGAGGGCGTGCTGCCCATTCCGGTGGTGCTTGGCAGCCCGCAGTTTCAGCGTTCGGCCGTCGGGCTGACCCCGGCGGAGGGTTCTTTTCTGCATCTGGCGGGATTGTGCCTGACCCGCGACGTCGACGGACAGCTGGCGGTGAAGAACCACTACTTCAGCCACCCATCCGGGCTCGCCTTCATGATCCAAAACCGGCGGGTGCTGGCCCGGGTATTACCGGAACTGTTCCAAGATCACGCCGTGGCTTCGATCGCCGACGTGCCGACTGAAATGCTGCTCCGGTTCCGCGCGGTCGGCCGACGGCCCGATCCGAAAGTCGTCCTGCTGACGCCGGGGGTCGTCAGCGCCGTCTACTCCGAGCACAGCTTCCTGGCGCGGCGCATGGGCATCCCGCTCGTGCAGGGCAACGACCTGATCACCCTCAACGAGAGCGTGTTTCTCAAGACCGTGTCCGGTTTGGAGCCCGTGGACGTCATCTACAGTCGCCTCGCCGATCCGTGGTTGGATCCGCTGGTGTTCCGGTCCGACAGCCGTGCCGGGGCGGCGGGGTTGGTCCATTGCGTGCGGCGCGAGCGGGTGGCGGTGGTGAACGGCATTGGTGCGGCGCTCGCCGACGACCGCAGCTTGCTCTGTTTCTCGAATGCCATCATCCGCTTCTACCTCGGCGAATGGCCGGTGTTGCCGACGTTGCGAACTTATTGGCTGGGCGACCTCGACCAGCGTCAAATGGTGCTCGACCGGCTAGACCGTTTCAACATCCGGGCGCTGACGGGCGAGAAGATCTTGGACGGGTCCGACCCTGGGCCGACGTTGGCTGAACTCCGCCGCGCGCCGCAGCTCTACGTGGCCCAACCGCGCGTGGACGCGGCGGAGACCGTCTGCCTGGAGGATGGCCGGCGGGTGTCGCGCAACCAGGACCACATCGTTTATGGGCTGCGGTGCGGCAACGGCGGGTTCGACGTGTTCGCGGGTGCGCTGACGCGGGTCTCCGCCGAGGACGAGGGGCGCACGGAGAGTGAACACGGCGGCGGCGGCAAGGACACCTGGGTGCTGCGCGGCGAGGAGCAGCGCGGGGGTGCGACCGCCCTCGCCATGCCTCCGCGCGTCGTCGCGCCGCCCGGCGGCCGGCGCGTGACCAGCCGGGTGGCCGAGGCTTTCTTTTGGATGGGTCGCTACCTGGAGCGGGCGCAGCACGTGGCCAAAATCCTGGCGTTGATCGAAACGTTGGAGGCGGAGGAGCTGACCCCGGCCGAGCGCAAGCGGTACCGTCCGGTTTGGGACCGGCTTTTGCCGACGCTGAAGTTGGAAGGTCGGCGCAACCGGCGCAGCATCCGCAACG
>CAXUNV010000026.1:18607-18852 GCA_964252355.1 uncultured Chthoniobacterales bacterium
TTGACCGACGGCCGCGACGCCGGGTCGGTGGTGTCGATGGTCCGCATGGGTTTGTTCAACGCGGAGAGCCTGCGCGAAGCGCTCAGCCCCGAGGCTTGGGTGCCTCTGACCGGGTTGCAGGCGCTGTTTGGCCGCCGGCGCGGCCGGGAGGCGACCAACGAGGACGCCGCCCGACGCGCCACCCGGCGGCGCGCGGAGGCGCTCGGCGCGCTCGTGCCGCAGTTCTTCGCCATCGCCGAACAAAC
>CAXUNV010000027.1:0-5412 GCA_964252355.1 uncultured Chthoniobacterales bacterium
GCTGAACCTGACCTCGGCCGACACCGTCATCCATTACGACCCCTGGTGGAACCCCGCCGTGGAGGACCAAGCCACCGATCGCGCCCACCGGATCGGCCAAACCCGCGTGGTCACCTCCTACAAACTCATCGCGCGCGACACCGTGGAGGAAAAAATCCTGCGGCTGCAAGAACGGAAGCGCGCAGTGACTGCCGCCGCGCTGGAGAGCGAAGAACCGGTCATGGCCGGCCTGACGTCGGAAGAGGTGGCCGAACTGCTCGCTTAAACCTTGACGCCCGTTGCGGGATCCAAGATCATCGCATCGCCGTAATTTTTATGATGACTATTAAACCGCCGAGGGAGTGCGGCCAGGGTACGTTGATCAACGGGGTACTTTCCCGAAACTCTGGAGTGCGGCTCTCGGATCTTCTGCAGTTCCTCTCCCAAACGTGTCAGACCGGTTGCCTAAGTCTGAAAGCCAGTCGGTTGCGGGCCAATCTGAACTTGGTGCGGGGTCGGGTGATCAACGCGGATTTCGGCAAACGGCACGATGAGGAGGCTGTCGCGGCTGCCCTGGCGATCTCCGCTTGGCGCTTCGCCTTCGATCCGGTGCCCCGCAACACCGAGGTTCGGATCGACGCACCGCTGCATCCGCTGCTTTTGCGCTGCTCGGTGTTCGCGGATGAGCGCGCCGCGGTTGAAGAACCGGCTTCCTGAACGCGGGAGGGCCCGTCCTTCGTCATCGCCGACCAGGCGTTTCAGCGGCCACCGTGCCTGCGGTGGGGCGTTAACCCCCAACCTGCCCGACCGGGCTCCTGACGCTTGGTACGGCCGCACCTTGCCCTACCATTCTTTGGTGGCGATTCACCCTTCCCGGGCGGGTGCCCGCCCGAAATCAGCCACCGCGTGTGGTAACGTTCGCATCGTGGGTCCGGCCACCGACACCCCTTCCCCCCGCGCCTTCTCTTTCCTGCGTCCGCTGCAGCCTTCTCCGGTCTTTGTCGGATTTTGGCGTTACGCCGCCGAACGCCAAGCCATCCTGCATCGCCGCTTGGCGGGGCAGAAACCGCCGTGGACGACCGATCCCGTGTTGGCGCAACACCGGTTTACCAACGTGTTCCGGGTCACTGACCGGGTGAGCCAATACCTCATCCGTGAAGTCATCGGACCGACGAGCGCCGCCGACCCGGTGGAAACGACATTCCGGATCCTGCTTTTCAAGTCATTCAATCGGCCCGGTACTTGGGAGATCCTGCGGCGCGCCCTGGACGGCGCGCAACCCTCTTGGCGAGGCTACCGATTCGACCGGTATGACGCAGCGTTGACGGAGGCGGCCGACGCTGGCACGCCCCTTTACAACCCGGCTTACGTTTTTCCTTCGCACCTTGCCCGGGTTTTCGGCGTCGAGCACGGCCGCAAACATCGGGGTACCCTGCGCCTAGTCGAGCGCATGATGCGGGACGGCCTACCTTCCGCCCTTAACCACGCACCCTCGCTGCAGCAGGTCTACCAACAGCTCGCCGGTTATCCATGCGTCGGGCCGTTCACGGCCATGCAGCACACCGTCGACCTCAACTACGCGGCCTTTATGGCATTCGACGAGGACGACTGGATCGTCGCCGGACCCGGCGCGCGTCGAGGCATCGCCAAGTGCTTTCAGGTACGAAACGACTGGACGGACGAGGCGATCATCCGACGAGTCACGGAGGTGCAAGACGAATGCGCTGAAGCGGCCGGCATCACCCCCGTCCGCCTGTTCGGCCGCCGACTCAAGCTCATCGACGTGCAAAACGTCTTCTGCGAAGTCGATAAATACGCGCGGCACGTTTATCCGCAGCTTGGCTCCGGTTCGCCGATGAGGATCAAACAACGGTTCGGCCACCGCTCAGTCGAACCGCTGACCGCGTTGGTCTTCCCGGAAAACTGGCAACTGTCCGGATCACTCGCCTGCTTATCCCAATGACCGACCGCCTTTCATCGGACGCCGAGGCCGCGCCACGGCGCCTCGGGTGACGTCCTGGGCTGCCTCTCTTACGACCGCGCCGCGGTTCCGGACGGAACGCCCCTCCCTGGCCGGTGCGGGCCAGGGAGGGGGGCAAAGCGCTTGGTTAGGCAAACGTCGTGTCGTCGTTGCCGCCCCCGTCGTCGAAGCTGCCGCCGTCGTCAAACCCGGCGTCGCTCAAGCCGGGGTCATCGGTAAGCTGCTGTCCCAGGTCGCCGCTGTCCTGGGGATCGTAACCGATGGTTGGGTCATTTGTCGGGTCGGCGTTCTGCGCCACGTACTGCCCGGAATCGTCGGTGCCCTGCGTGCCCTGGTTTTCGTTGACGTAGTAGTTGTTCACCACTTCCGAGCCCCGCCCTTCCGGGATAAAACTCGCCCCGGAACCGCCGAGGTTGCCCAAGCCGCCAAAAGGACCTGAGTTGTGGCCAATGAGGTTTTCGATGCCCTGGAAGAGCAACGAACCCCCCGCCACGCCTGCCGCCGTAGCCAGGGCGCCTTTCAAAAACGTGCCGCCCGACCCGGGCTGCAGGTTCGTCGTGGAAGGGTAGGGGAGTGGCGGTGGCGCGCCGTACTGGGCCGGCTGCTGCACCGGTCCAGCCGGTTGCGCGTAGGTCTGGCGAGCCGGCACGTTCTGCACCGGTGGTGGCGACGCGGGAGCGTTGCTCTCCTTGTCGGAATGCCCGCCGCCAAACAAACCGGACAGAAAACCGCCGTGGCTTCCCTTTTGACCCTCTTTCGCCGCGGACAATTGCTGTTCCAGGTCTGCAATCCGCGCCTGCGCGTTCTGCAAGGCGTGCTCTTGGACGAGGACGGATTGGGCGAGCAGGTAAGGCGAAGACGGAACCTCCGCCGTCTTCTGCCGGATCAACTGTTCCGCGGCTGCGTCCTTGGGTGCGGTGTCGGCCTTCTTCAACCTATCAAACAGGCCAGAGATCAAGTTTTGTTCTTCGGGTGTCATGAGTGATGCCTCCCGGCAGATAATTGGAACACCCCCTCCATGGGGATGCAAGCGGGCGTTGACCTAAGGGTTCCCCGCCGCGATTTGGCTGGACGCCCCCGAAAGAAAGTGCTGACCTCAACCCGGCGCGGCCGGAGAGCGGGGCTCCCCGCACCCGCACCCTTGGATGAGCCAAGCCCGCAGGCTGCCTGTTTCCACCAATTCATCAGACCGTTTCGGGTTAGTGACCGCGCCCGACCGCTCGCGGTCGGCCGCTTGCCCAAAGGCTGCCGCTTGGCTTCCCTGGGACACCGCCGGGGTGTGGCTGGTCCTGGCGTTGACCTGCGCTTTTTACGTGGCTACGGCCGGGGTGCCACGCCTATTCGACCAGATCGACGGTCAGTACGCCGGAGCCTCCCGTGAGATGCTCGCCCGCGGCGACGCGCTCGTGCCCACCCAGGACGGCGTGCCGCGCCTCCAAAAGCCGCCTCTGCTTTACTGGCTTGAGCTGGAGGCCTTTCGCCTTTTTGGCGTCAACGAATTTGCTGCCCGCCTCCCGGTCACCGTGGCGACGCTGGGTTGGTTCGCGGCGACCGGCGCGTTTGCTTGGCGGATCACCCGTCGCGCGGTCGCCGCCGCCGCCGCCGCCCTTGTCCTGGCGACCTGTGCGGGCACCTTCTTTTTTACCCACCTCGTCATGCCCGAGCCGCTCCTGAGCCTGGCCGTGTTGGTCGCGCTGCACGCCTTGTGGTCGGCGCTGGACGGTCGGCGCAGCCCGCGTACCCGCTTTGCCTGCCTGCTTGGCGCCTACGCTTGCATGGCGCTCGGCGCACTCGCCAAAGGTTTGCACGCGCTGGCATGGCCTGCTTTGGCCTGCACCCTGTACGCCGCCGCCGTGCCGGGTGCGCGCGCCGGATTGCGCCGGGCCGCCGCGTTCTGGCCCGGTTGGCTCCTCTTTGCCGCCCTGCTCGCGCCCTGGTATGCGGCCATCGAAGGGCGGTACCCAGGGTTCCTGGTCGACCATTTCTGGAACGAGCAGATCGGTCACGTCTTCAACCGCCGCTGGCCGCCCGACACCGACCGGGTTCCCCTGTTGATCTTTTGGGCGCAACACCTTGTTCTCTGGTTTCCTTGGTCGCTGGCCCTGCCGATGACCGCCCCCGTGCTGGTGGACGCTTGGACCCGCCGCCGCCGCGAGCCGGCCACGCCCACGCTGCTGCTTCTTGCCCTATTCTTAGTCAACGCCCTGACGATTTCGTTTTCCAGCATTCAAGACTATTACCTGTTGCCTGCTTGGCCCGTCTTCGCGGTGATGGTGGCGGCGGCCTTCTGCCGCTGGGATGCGTTTGTGCGGGCGTGGTGCGCGCGCGCGGGTGCCGCCCTGGCGGCACTCGGGTTGGCCGCGCTGGCCGGAGTCGGCTTGTGGCAGCACGCGTCGGCCGTTCCCACGGTGACTTCCTCGCCGGGTCTCGAAGCTCATCTTTGCAACGCGCTCGGCCTGCTTCCCATCCTGGGACAGCCTGGCTTCCCGCAAGGGATCGCCGTCTTGGCCGTCATCGCCTTTTTGACAGGATCTTTGGTTGCCTTCTTTTCAGGTCCACACCAGCCCAGACCTGGTCTGGTCCTGACCGCTTTCGGCTCCTTTGCCCTTCTCGGGCTAGCCGTCGGCACCTTCGGACTGCAACGAACCGAGGACTTCTTCTCCTCGGCGCGATTTGCCACGCGCCTACGACAGGCCGGGGCTCGCGACCTGCGGGTGGCGTGCGAAAGCGAAGCCAACGATTACACCAGCCTCTTCTTTTATCTGAACCGCCCAGTCTACTGGGTGAACGCCCACCCCAACACTGAGTTTGCCACCCGCGAACTGGGCATCGGCCGACAACTCTTCCTGACGGAAGAACGCCTGACGGCCACTTGGCCAATGGGTCGCTGGGCCCTCATCATCCACCGCGAACGCCTTGCCTATTGGCAAGCGCGGCTGCACGGCCCGGGAGCCGCGGCGGAGGTGGTCTTGGATACTGGCGACCGCGTGTTGCTAATACCCTCGATGGCGGACCCGCCGCCGCTGCCGCCCTCAGCGGCGCCCACCCTCGAGACGTTTAGCCCGCGCGGTAGTGCAAGCTGACGCTCCGGTAGACGTTGCTGTTGCGCTCCGCAGAATAGAAGAAAAGCTGGATGCTGCTGCTGGGTTGCTGCCACCGAAAGCCGACCAACGTCTCCATCACGTCACCTTCCGGCTTTTTGTCACGGGCCAACACGGTCGGTGGGCCGTACTTGGATTCCAGACGTTTTCGGGCGCTGTTCAAAAACTCCTCGTACGCCACCAAATCCCACTCCGGGTGTTCGTACTGCAGTTCAACCTCCACGAGGGTTTTATCGGAACCGAAGTAAACGACCGCCCGCCGGAGGGCGGGTTGCACCAGGCCCTCGATGGTCCAAGCGTCGCGTCCCTGCACCACGTCGCGCGCGACCACGCGCGCTTGTGCGCTGGTGA
>CAXUNV010000027.1:5422-18631 GCA_964252355.1 uncultured Chthoniobacterales bacterium
TCTTTTCCGGTTCACCCCAGTAGAAACCGAAAGGCGGGTTGATTTGTTCCTGCGCCAGACCTCGGCAGAGCGCGGCGAGAAAGACGAGGACGGTCGCGAGTTTGATCCGCATACGAAAGGTTGGCAGAGGCGCCCACGAGCAGCTCAACGCCTCTCGGCAGCGTAGGGTGCCCGGCGGGCAGGGGTCAACCGCATCCCGTCCTGCTTGGCGTTGCCAATGCTCGAAGCCGCATGCTAAAGACCCATCGTCGCCGCGGGCAGCGGCTTAAGTGCTTCCACCAAACGGGCCGAGCCCGAACCCCTGGTGGCCGCGGGATCCGAACCAGCCCCAGGATACTCCTAAAAGCCTTTGACTTTATAGGGATTTCGCGTTCCGTGCGCGATGCGCGTTTCCCGGCAGCTCTTGGCCCGCTTGGCGGCAGCCTCTCGCCGTGCGCTTTTCGGCGCCGCGGGTACGGCCCAGGGCCGGGCCGTCCGGTTCGGGATCCGGCCGCACGTGATTGTCCGGGAGACCAACCGCGAAGCGTGGGATCGCGCCGGCCGCTTGATCAGCCGACTGGATCGCGGCGTGGGCTTGGTGCGTGGCGGGCCGGGGACAGCCGGGGTCGGCAGCGCCGAAACTGTCGCCACCCGCCTGCGGGAGTACCACGCGCTGGGTTTTGAAACCTTCATCTTCTCCGGTTACCCGCATTTGGAAGAGGTTTGCCGGGTGGGGGAACTGCTCCTGCCCCGGCTGGCGCCTCCGCACGACGGCGCAACCGTGACCGGCGTGCCGTCCGTGGCTGGCGAGATCGTCGCCAACGACCTTGTGCCCGGCGCCCTGGCACTGGCCTCCTGAACGCTTTTCACCGATGAAAAACCTGCGCGCCTCTGTGCCGTTGGCCGTCGTTCCTTTCCTTTTGCCCGGGGCCTTGCTTCTGGTCTGGCAACTGTTGTCCGTTTCCGGCCACCTGCCGGCCCGCATCTTGCCATCACCCTTGAGCGTGGCTGCGGCCGGCTGGCGACTCACCCTCACGGGCGAACTGCCGCTTCACCTCTGGGAGAGCTTCCGCCGCGCGGCTTATGGCTTTGCGGTCGGCGGAGCGTTGGGCTTCGCGTTGGGTATGATCACGGGCCTCTCCCGGCCGCTGCACCGGTTGTTGGATTCTTCCTTGCAGATGATCCGCAACGTACCCCACTTGGCCCTGATTCCGCTGGTCATCCTCTGGTTTGGCATCGGCGAGTCCGCCAAACTCTTCCTTATTGTGTTGGGAGTGTTTTTCCCCATTTACCTGAACACCGCACACGGGGTGCGCTCGGTCGAACCGCGGTTGGTGGAAATGGGACGCGTCTACGGGCTTACCCGCTGGGAGCTGATTACCAAGGTCGTGCTGCCCGGCGCATTGCCCTCTGTGCTGGTGGGCGTGCGTTACGCCTTGGGCATCACGTGGCTCACCTTGATCGTGGCTGAGACCATCGCCTCCGACAACGGCATCGGCTACATGACCATGAACGCCCGCGACTTCCTGCAGACCGACGTGATGTTGTTGGGCATCCTCCTCTATGCCTGCCTCGGCAAGCTGGCCGATGCGGCCACTCGCCTGCTCGAGCGTTACCTCCTGCGCTGGAACCCGGCCTACCGCCACCCTTAAAGCCGTTGAGATCATGACGACCATCGAGACACCAAGTTTGCCGAATGTTCGGACGGTTCCTAAGCTTGATGCTGCCGCCCCCAGTCCGCCGCTGCTCGCCGTGCAGCGGCTCTCCAAGCGGTTTGCTGCCGCCGACGTTTTGCAAGAGGTCTCCCTGGAGATTGCCCCCGGAGAACTCGTGGCCATCGTCGGGCGCAGCGGCAGCGGAAAATCCACCCTGCTTCGCGTGGTGGCGGGCTTGGAGTCGCCGACGTCGGGTGCGCTGCACTGGGACGGTTCGCCGGGCCGAGCTGGCGTCAACCGCCGTGCCCGGCTCATGTTCCAAGACGCCGCCCTTCTGCCGTGGCTGACGGTGCTCGACAACGTGGCCTTGGCCGCTCCCCGGGGGGGTGACCGCCGTGCCGCGGCCGAGCGCGCGCTTCGGCAAGTTGGCCTCGCGGCGCGGTCGCGAGAGTGGCCGCTCGTGTTGTCCGGCGGCCAACGCCAACGGGTCGCGCTCGCTCGTGTCCTGGCCAGCACCGCCGAATTGGTGTTGCTCGACGAGCCGCTCGGTGCGTTGGACGCGCTCACCCGTTTGGAAATGCAAACGTTGATTGAGAAAATTTGGCAAGAGCGTGGGTTTGCGGCGGTGCTGGTGACCCACGACGTGGAAGAGGCGGTCGCTTTGGCGGACCGAGTGCTTTTAATGGAAGAGGGCCGGTTGGTGTTCGACACCCCCGTGGATTTGCCCAGGCCCCGCGCCCGCGCCTCCGCCGCGTTCGTGGAACTCAAGGAAGCCGTGCTCGCCCGGGTGATGCGAGATCGGTAAGGCAAGGCGAGGAATCCCGCGGCCGCCGGACCGCCAGCGTGGAACGGAGGTGGAGCCGGACTGCAGGGATCGTCTGCACCATGGTCAGAGCGAAGCTCTACCCCGCCGCGATCCTGCGGCCTGCGGCACGTCGTGGGGCGTCTTTCACCGGTGACCAGGGGAGCGCGGGCGTCCCGCCCGTTTCCGGCCGCGGAAGCCCCTTGAGGTGACATTCGCGGGCGTCCCGCCCGTCAACGCCCGCGCTCCCCTGGAACTGGCTTTGGCTGCCCGGTGTGCAGTCCCTGGCGGACACTCCTTTCACCGCGGCACTTCGTAATGCAGCTGCAGCACCCCAGACGGGTGGGTGCCCGATTCGGTCAACCGCAGTCGCCGCACTTGCGGCGGATCGAAAAGCGGGATGCCGTCGCCGAAAAACACCGGGTGAACGGACAGGACCAGTCGGTCAATCAATCCGGCCTGCAGCAAGCGGCTGTTGAGTTCGCACCCACCGAGAAGCCACACGTCACCTCCCGGCAAGTTCTTCTGCCGCGCAAGGAACCGGCACGGATCCCGCCGGAGAAGGTCGACACCCGGTACCGTGGGCTGTCCGGGCCGCCGCGTGAACACGCACGTCCGTTTCTCGGAGTAAGGCCACTCGCCGAAGGTCAGTATGCGCTCGCAGGTCCGGCGTCCAACCAGCAGGAGGTCTGCGCGTGCGCCCACCTCGCGGTAGCCTGGATCGTCTTTGCCGATGACCCAGTCCAGCTTGCCATCCGGGCGGGCGATGTACCCGTCCAGGCTTGTGGCCGTGTGCAGGATGACGTTCCGAACCATAAGCGCCGGTCCGCACCATCGCGAAGTTGGGGACGTCGCGCCAGCCTTTGCGCAGCTTTTTGCGGCGGAAAACGGCGCCACCGGATCCCGTGTCTCGAGGTGCCTAAACCCGCCCAGCGACCGTTGGGTTTTCGCACAGAGGAGGCTTGACCCCGCGCGAAGTGGCTGCCACCCTGCCTGGGCTTAAGGAGGTGGTTTTGTATCTGTCTGCACTCCTAGCCCAGGCTTTGGCCCGTTCGCGTGATCTGTCGAGATTGGGCGGGTTCGGTGCACCCCTCCGGCTTTTCCACGGTTTTACCTGGACCTTTCCGTAGACCAGCAATGACAGCACACATTTCTTTTATTTGTAAGCGGCTCTCTCGCATCCTCAGACCCGGACCGTCCGCCGCGTGCGTCCACCACCGTTCCCGCGCCCGGGTGCGCTTGACGGTCGTCACCGGGTGGTGGCTCATCGCGTGCGCCGCAGCGTTGCCCGCCAGGGCGGCGAATTACGAGGCGGCCTTCGCGGATGCAGCGGCGAAGTATGGCGCCAAAGACCAGTTTGCCGGCGTGACGCTCAACGCCGCCTGCCGTCGCCTGAAGGCGATGGATTTCATCATCAAGGATGCGCCGGCGTTCGAAAAGCAGACTGGGGCGACGGTCCATTTCACCAGCTTCCCAGAAAATGAACTTCGCGCCAAATTGGTGGCGGACGCGAGCGCTCACGCGGGTCAGTTCAGCATCTACTTTTTGGACGGCAATTACGTCCCACTCTTCGCCAGCCAAAGCTGGGTTCGACCAATCGGCGACCTCCTTAAGCCGGAGTACCAGCTGGACGACATCGAACCCGGCCTGCGCGGCTTGTACTCGTTCAAAGGACGCCTTTACGGTCTGCCCATCTATGCCGAAGTGACCATCCTGTTTTACCGCAAGGACCTGCTTGAGGCCGCCAAACTTTCGGTTCCAAAAACCATGGACGACTTCCAGGCGGCGGCCAAGGCGCTGACTAAACCGCCGCAGGTCTACGGGGTCGCCCTGCGCGGATTGCGCGGGGAAGGGATGAACGTTTACACTTGGACCGAGTGGTTGCGCTCTTATGGCGGCACCTTTTTGGACCCGCAGATGCATCCCAATTTCGACTCGCCTGCCGCCGTGGAGGCCACCACGCGTTACGCCGCGTTGATCAAAAACTACGCCCCGCCCGGTTCGGGCGCGTGGGGCTGGGCGGAGGTATCGTCGGCTTTCAGCGCCGGTCGCGTGGCGATGATTGTGGACGCCTCCTCATTTTACCCGCTTTTCAACGACCCGAAACAATCGAGCGTGGTCGGCAAAGTCGGTTACGCCATCGTGCCCCAAGGCCCGAAAGGCACCTTCCCGGCAAATTACTCCGTCGGCATGGCGATCCCCTCCACGGTCACAGACGCCAAAACGCTTGAAGCCGCGGCGGCATTTATTCAGTGGGCGACGTCCAAAGAAGCGGAGCTTGCCCGGACGGAGCAGGGGATTGGGAACGAGAACCGAGATTCGGTACGCGATTCTGACCTGTTGCGGAGCAAGATCGATCCCGCTTACATCGAGGTCGTGGCCGAGTCCGCCAAGATCACCAAGCCGGAGTACCGCCCTTTGATTCCGCAATGGCGGGAGATGGGCGACATCATCGGTGAGGAGATAGGCAAGGTTTTTGCCGGCACCAGCACCCCGTCGGCTGCTCTGGCTTCGGCCAAAACCCGCACCGAAGAGGCGTTCAAACAGGCAAACGTCCTCGGTCAACCGCGGCCGGTGAACGAGGCGTTCGAAGGGAAATAAGAGCCCTGCCGTGTCCCGCTTGGCAGCGGACGGCGGTGGCGTTTGCCTGAATCCCGGCCGCTTGCCGGCCCGCGCGCTCCCCGGGTTTTGCTTGGTACGCCCGGTCCGGCCGCCGATTTTCCATGCCGTTTTGTTCTCCTCGGTGAACATAGACGGGACCGCACATGAAAAGCTTATGGATTGAAAGAGAGGCCGCTGCCTGGAGAGGCGACCTCGCACAACGGGTGTACTCTTCCCGCCTGCTCGGTCGGGACCAGGCGCTGGTGCTGCACGGCGGTGGTAACACGTCGGTCAAAGTTTGGGAAACAGACGCCGTCGGCGAAGCCGTCGAATTGCTCTACGTGAAAGGCAGCGGCTGGGACCTCGCCACGATCGAGCCCGGCGGCTTCGCGCCCGTGCGGATGGACCGGTTGCGGAAACTTGCCCGGCTCGAACGCCTCAGCGACACCGAAATGGCCAATGAGCTCCGCACGGCCACCGTCCGTGCGGATGCCCCAGCACCCTCCGTCGAAGCAATCCTGCACGCGATCCTCCCGCACAAATTCGTCGACCACACCCACAGCGACGCTTTGCTCTCCATCAGCAACACGCCCGGCGGCGAAAGTCGGCTGCACGAGGTTTACGGCGACGACGTGGTCTACATCCCGTACGTCATGCCGGGCTTCGCGCTGGCGCGCCTCTGCGCCGAGCGCTACCCGCAGTTTGCCACCGAGCGCACCGTCGGCATGGTGCTGCTCCATCACGGCCTCTTCAGCTTCGGCGCTGACGCGCGCGAGTCGTACGAGCGCATGATCGAACTTGTGGACCGTGCCGAGCGTTACCTGCAAAAACGGCATGCGTGGCAGGGAGGCTTTTCCGCCGAGGACGAGGCCCCCACGCCGCTTCGGCAGGAGCTTCCGGTCTTCCGACGGGAACTCTCTACCGTCGCCGGGCGCCCGATGCTGCTCACCGTCCACCAAGACCCGGAGAGCCTCGGGTTTGCCCGGCACCACGCCGTGGCGCGCCTGGCGACCACGGGTCCGGCCACACCGGACCACTCGCTGCGCACCAAACGCGTACCCGCCCGGCGGCCGGGACTTGGCCGCCTACGCCGAGGCGTACCGGGCCTACTTCGACGCGCACGCCGGCCGGGCGCACGCACCCTTGCAGATGCTGGACGCTGCGCCGCGGGTGGTCGTCGACCCCGTTTGGGGCGTCGTGACGGTGGGGCAGGATGCCAAAGAGGCCGCGGTGGTGGCAGACATCTACCGGCACACCATCGAGATCATCGGGCGTGCCGAGGCCCTGGGCGGCTGGACGGCGCTGCCGGCACACGACATCTTCGACGTTGAATATTGGGATCTGGAACAGGCCAAACTCCGCGCCAAAAACCCCGCCCGCATGTTCGCAGGCGAGGTGGTGCTGATCACCGGAGGAGCGTCCGGCATTGGGAAAGCCTGCGTGGAAGAGTTCCGGGCGCGCGGCGCCGCCGTTGCCGCTCTTGATCTCAACCCTGCGGTCCTCGACCTCGCAAGCGATCCTAACACCATAGGCGTCGTCGCCAGCGTCACCGACCGGGCGGCCATCGCGGCCGGATTGGAGACGGTCGTCCGCCAATTCGGCGGGCTCGACATGGTGATCCTAAACGCCGGCACCTTCCCACCGAGTCGCAAGGTCGCAGACTTGGACGACGAGCTCTGGTCCAAAACTTTCGACCTTAACTTGGACGCGAATCTCTCGCTGTTGCGCGAGGTTTATCCGATGCTGAAGGAGGCGCCGCGCGGAGGGCGGGTGCTGATCAATGGTTCCAAAAACGTGCCCGCGCCCGGTCCGGGCCAAGCGGCCTACTCCGCTTCGAAGGCTGCCCTCACGCAGCTTGCGCGGGTGACCGCCCTGGAATGGGGCGACGCCGGGATCCGCGTCAACGTCGTGCACCCGAACGCCGTCTTCGACACCGGCCTTTGGACGGAGGAGACACTGATGCAGCGGGCCAAAAGCTATGGGATCACGGTGGACGAGTACAAGCGCAACAATGTGCTCCGCGCGGAGGTCACCAGCCGTGACGTGGCTCGCGTTGCCGCAGAACTCTGCGGTCCAAACTTCGCCAAAACCACCGGCGCCCAGGTCGCCGTGGACGGCGGCAATGACCGGGTGATTTGAGGGAGGGGAGAGGGTTCCCGCCCCGCTCGGAACCCGGAACCCGGAACCCGGAACCCTCACCACCCCTGGCCGCCCCACAACGGCGCGAGGTCCGGGTCGGTCTTCGCCAGTTTGCCAAGGTCTGCGTCCAGTTCGACCGCTCGCTTCAAAAGGCGCGCTGCGGTCCCCAGATCCCCGAGTTGCGCCTCATAGCACGCGAGGTTGTACCCGATCAGTGCAAAATTCGGGAACCGCGCCCACCCCGCTAAAAGCACCTCCCGCGCGGCGCGGAGGCTGTGGGCCCGGCGAGTGGTGTACGCCAGCGCCACCACCCAACTTGGCTGGTCCGGTTCGAGTTGGGTCAAACGCTCCGCCACCGCTCGGGCTTCGTCCCACTTCGACCAACTCTGGTAAAGCTCGACCCACGCCGCCAGGACCGGCACTTCCTGCTGCGCCCCTTCGGAAAGGCCGCGCAACTCCTCCAACGCCTCTTGATAGAGGCCGAGCTCAGCATAACCCGAAGCTGCCAGCAAACGACGTCGTTCTAGCGGCCCCAAGCTCACCCCAAACACCCGCTCAAATCCACGTACCGTCCGGGATCACCGCGTTTTTCGGGATGACGACCACCCCATCGCGGATGTACCAGTTGTCTGCGTCCACGTTGGGCGCTTTCCCGTCCGGGGTGATCACCACGCCTTGCCCAATGCGCGCGTTCTTGTCGATGATGGCGTGATCGATGACGGTGTTGCGCCCCACGCCGAGCGTCGGGTCGCCCGGCCGCCGACCCGTGGCTTCGTCCTCGTAGAAATCGGCTCCCATGATTACCGAGTTGCGGATGGTCGCCCCGGGCTCGATCACGCTGCGCACCCCGATGACGGCGCGTTCGATGTGCGCGTCGGAGATGATGCAGCCGTCCGAAATGATCGCGTGCCGCACCGTCGCCGCGTTCACCTTGCTCCCAGGCAAAAATCTCGGGTGCGTGTAGATCGGTGCGTTCCGGTCAAAAAAGTTGTACGGGGGCAGGGTATCGGTCAGCGCCAGGTTCGCCTCGAAAAACGCGCGGATCGTCCCGATATCCTCCCAGTACCCCTGGAAGATGTAGGCGAACACACTGTAGCGCTTGAGCGAGCCAGGGATGATGTGCTTGCCAAAGTCGTCCCCCTCGCTTTCCAACGCCTCGATCAGCACTTTGCGATTGAATACGTAAATGCCCATCGACCCCTGGAAACGTTCGGCATTCTCAGGCAACCCGAGTTCTTTCAGCAGCGCCGGTGGGATCTTCAGTTCGTCCAGCAGCGCCGGCTCCTTCGGTTTTTCCTCGAACCGAAAGATGCGCCGGTCTTTGTCGCTGTGCATGATGCCGAAGCCCGAAGCCGCGGCGCGGTCCACCGGCGTGGTGCCGAGCGTGATGTCGGCGCCCGTCTCGCGGTGGCGTTGCAGCAGGTGCTGGTAATCCATCCGGTAGAGCTGGTCGCCGCTCAAAATGAGGTAGTAGTCGTACGGCGCCTCCAAAAAGTACCTGAGGTTTTGGCGCACGGCGTCGGCCGTCCCCTGGTACCAACGGGCGCCTTCTGGCGTCTGCTGCGCGGCCAAAATCTCGACAAAACTCTTCGTGAAGTTGTCGAATTTATAGCTCGCGTTGATGTGCCGATGCAGGGACGTGCTGTTGAACTGAGTTAACACGTACACCTGCCGCAGCCCGGCGTTTAGGCAGTTGCTGATTGGGATGTCCACCAAACGATACTTGCCGGCCAACGGCACCGCCGGTTTTGAGCGGTCCTTGGTCAAAGGGAACAAACGGCTGCCCGCGCCGCCACCCATGACGATGGCGAGGGTACGATTGGGAAGAGAGGACGCGTCCATAGGGGATGGGGGGGTGCCCAAGGTTCGATCGTACACGCCTTGCAAGCACGCAAAATCTTTGTCACCGTGGCAACCGAATATGTGCGGCATTATTGGGTATGTGGGACAGGCGGACGCGACGCCCATCCTGGTGGAGGGTCTGCGGAAGCTTGAGTACCGCGGCTACGATTCTGCCGGGGTGGCGCTGGCTGACGGGCAAGGCATGCAGGTGCGCAAGCGCGCGGGGCGCATCAGCAATCTGGCGCAGCTCCTTCAGGAGGAACCGGTCAGCGGCACCGTCGGCCTGGGGCACACCCGGTGGGCGACCCACGGGGGCGTGACTGACGCGAACGCCCATCCTCACTTGGACGCTAGCGGCAAACTCGCGCTCATCCACAACGGGGTCATCGAAAACTTTCAGACCCTCCGGGATGGCCTCACCTCCCAAGGGCATCGGTTCCGCACGGAAACCGATACGGAGGTGCTGGCCCATCTGATCGGGCGCCTCTTCGACGATCGGTCCGGGGCCCGCGACAAAACCGTCCTGTTGGAGGCGTTGCGTGCGGCCTTGAAACAGGTCTCCGGAACTTACGGTCTGGCGCTCATGCACGTGGATGTGCCAGGCGTCATCCTGGCGGCCCGGCGGGGTAGCCCCCTTATCTTAGGTATCGGCCAAGGCGAGCACTTCGTGGTCAGCGACGTCAGCGCCATCGTCGGCCACACGCGCGATGTGGTCTACTTGGATGACTACGACCTGGTCACGCTGGAGCGCGATCGGTTTGACATCAACTCCTTGGGCGGCGCCGGCGGCGCGTTCGAGATCAGCCGGGTGGAGTTCACGAGTGAGGACTCCGAAAAGGGCGAGTACCCGCATTTCATGTTGAAGGAGATCTACGAGCAGCCGGAGAGCATCCGCGACGCCATGCGCGGCCGGCTCTCCGACGAAGAGTCCACCGCCAAGCTCGGCGGTCTCAACATGACCACGCGCGAGTTGCGCGACGTCGAGCGGATCGTGCTGACCGGGTGCGGCACCGCCTTTCATGCGGCCCTGGTCGGCGAGCATTTCGTGGAGAGCATGGCGCACCTGCCGGTGGAATGCGAGTTCGCCAGCGAATTTCGTTACCGCAACCTGCCGCTGACGAAAGACACCTTGGTTTTCGCCATCAGTCAAAGCGGCGAAACCATCGACACTTTGGCCGCGTTGCGTGAGAGCAAGCGCAAAGGGCTCCGCACGCTGGGCGTCTGCAACAACGTCGGTAGCACGCTTGCCCGGGAAAGCGATGGCGGCGTCTACATGCACGCCGGACCGGAAATCGGCGTGGCGGCCACCAAATCGTTCACTTCCCAAGTTTCCGTGCTCGCCCTGCTCGCGCTGTTGCTCGGGCGCATCCGGCACCTCTCCAGCGCCCAAGGTATCGAAGCCATCCAGGCGTTAGAGAGCATCCCGGAGAAAGTGCGGCAGGTGCTCGCCGGGGCCGACCACGTCAAGCACTTGGCGGAAAAGTACGCCGATTCGGCCGGATTCCTCTTTTTTGGGCGACAGCAGAATTATCCAATCGCTTTGGAAGGCGCCCTGAAGCTGAAGGAGATTTCGTACAAATTCGCGGAGGGCCACCCCAGCGCCGAGTTGAAGCACGGCATTATCGCCTTGGTACGACCGGAGGTGCCGTCGGTGATGATCATGCCCGACGACGCCGTCTACGAAAAGAACGTCAACACCCTCGAGCAGATCAAGGCCCGTGGCGGCCGGGTGATCGCGATCGCGAGCGAAGGCCGCCGGGACTTGGCGAAGGCCGTCGACGACGTGATCTACATCCCGCGCTGCCCCGATTACGTCTCGCCGATCTTGAGCGTCATCCCGCTTCAACTCTTCGCCTACCACCTCGCCGTGCAGCTCGGCTGCGACGTCGATAAGCCGCGCAACCTTGCCAAAAGCGTCACGGTGGAGTAGGCCGGCCCTTGGAAGACGTTCCGCTAGTGTTTCAGTAAAATATAAACTTGGACAGGAAAATATAATTCTGGACGGTGAAATGGATTTCTGGACTTCGTCCAGCCGTTCTCGCTTTCCGTTCGGGGGCTAATCGCCCTTCGCCGCCCTGACCACCAGCCGGTCGCGCACCAGGTTCATGCCGCAGTGAAAAGGGAACTCCCCCGCCTTCTCCGGGGTGAACTCCACCGGCACGGGCCGGTTCTGCGGCAGGCGGGCGCTGACGCCGAAGTCGGCGAAAACAATGGTTTCCGTGCGGTCGGTGGCCTCCTGGCAGGTAAAGGTGGGCGGCACCAGCCACCCCGCCTCCACCTCAATCCGGTCGGGCGAGTAGCCCCCGCGCACCGTGACGGCGATCTCCTGGGGACCATCCTCCGCAACGGTTGGCGCCGCCACGCCCCCCGTGCGCCGAAGAAGAACCACAGGATCAGGCCGATGAGCGCCACGCCGCCCACGGAAACCAAGGTCTGGGTAAGGGAAAGGTGCACGGCCGCGTCCATCATCGGTTCCCCACGGCGAAGCCACGCAGGCGCAGGGCATTGGCCAGCACGCTGACGCTGGACAGCGCCATCGCGGCGGAGGCGATCACCGGGGAGAGCAGCCGGCCGGTCCACGGGTAGAGCAGGCCAGCGGCCATCGGGATGCCGAGGACGTTGTAGAAGAAGGCGAAGAACAGGTTTTGCCGGATGTTGGCCACCGTGGCCCGGGAAAGCGCGATGGCGCGGGTGACCCCGCGCAGGTCGCCCCGGACCAGCGTGACGTCGGCGGCCCCTATCGCCACGTCGGTGCCGCTGCCCAGGGCGATGCCCACGTCGGCGGCGGCGAGGGCGGGCGCGTCGTTGAGGCCGTTGCCGACCATCGTTACCCGCTCGCCGGCGGCGCGCAGGTCACGGATGACGTCGTGCTTGTCCCCACGCAGGACCCCGGCGTGGACGTCCCCCGGCGCGAGGTCGACCTGCCGGGCCACGGTCACGGCGGTGCACGGATTGTCCCCGGTGAGCATGAGCACGCGCAGCCCGAGGGCGCGCAGCCGGGCGACGGCCTCGGCGGAGGTTTCCAGCACCGGGTCGGCGACGGCCACGGTGCCGGCGAAGGCACCGTCCACGGCGACGAGGCGTGAGGGCGGCCGACACGAGCGCAACGAGGAGCGGGAGCCGGGCGTGCAAGGTGGGTGGACGATGGGAGGGCGGTCAGGTCCGCAACGCCCCTTTCACCCCCTTCAAACGAGGAGCCGGCCCCGACCCCGCAAGGATTGTTGAGGGTGAGCCACAACCCCAAGGCAAACGTTGTGTTGATATCAGATGGACGGATCATGACTCGCCGCCAAGTCGTCAAAGAGCCGTTCCATCCGGGACGGCGGGATCGTCATCCCCTGCCGCACCCACCACGCCAGCAGCGAGAAGAGCGCCCCGGCCAGGGCGTGGGCGAGCGGGACGTGGGCTGACGCCGCCGACGGCGGCTGGCGCCCCCGGGTGGGCGGTGCCAGCCGCCGCGCGATGCTCCGCGCGAAGTGGGCTTCCCCGAGTTCGCGCACCTCGGGCAGCTTGCCGGAGGCTACCAGCGCGGCGAACAGTTCCCGCGACGCCGCTATGTGACTGAAGAGTTCGGCCACCGGCGCGACGCGCCCCGAGCGGTCGCCGCGGCGTTCGAGCAGCGTGCTCATGGCCTGGAAGAACTCGTCCACGTCGCTCAGGAGAAGGTCGTTCTTGTCCCGGTAATGCTCGTAGAAGGTGGACCGGCTGACCCCAGCGCGGTCAAGGACCGACTGCACGGTAATGTCGTCGAAGGGCCGGACCAGGAGCAGTCCGAGCAGCGCGTCGCCGAGCCGTTCGCGGGTGTGAGCGGCGCGCGGATCGGGTTTGCGGGGGGCGGGAGAGGAGTTTCCGGACATCGGTGGGGTGAGTGTGCGGGAAGCCGGTCGCGCCGGCGCTGGGCGCGGCCGCGCCGACGCGCCGACCCGCCGGGGGGATATGCACGAGAGCCGGACGGGGGGATGGATGCTGGTGGCGGGCTGCGCCGCCGGCCTGCTCACGATGGCACTTCATCCCGTGGCCCGCCACGGCGCGGCGCTCCCCGGCGTTGAACTGGCGCGGCTGGCCCGGTTGGACCGGCTCGTCCACGGGCTGGCGCTGGCCGGCGTCACGGTCGTTTTCCTCGGCACGCTGGCCTTGAGCCGGCACCTGTCAGCGCGGGGCGGTCGGCTCGCGCAAGCCGCCCTGGTAATC
>CAXUNV010000028.1:0-1423 GCA_964252355.1 uncultured Chthoniobacterales bacterium
GGCCGGGGTTGCCGTCGAAGGCAAATCTTCGGCCCGTACGACGGTGGCGAGCCCAAAGATGGCCGCCCAGAGCAGGGGTCGGCATCCCACCACGCCTCGCCGCCAAACCGGCCAGCCGGCGGGCAGGCGGGCGTCGTCAGCTGCGGCCAATTTCACGGGCGCGATCGGCGGCCGCACGGACGGCCGACAAAACGGTGTAGCGGAAACCGTGTTTCTCGAGGGCTTCCAACGCGGCCATGGTCGTGCCGCCAGGGCTCGCCACCCGTTCCCGCAACAAGACGGGGTGTTCCTGGCCGTCGCGGACCATTTGAGCCGCCCCGACGACGGTTTGGACCGCAAGTTGGAGCGCCACGTCCCGCGGCAATCCCATCATCACGCCGCCATCGGTCAACGCTTCGATGAAAGTGAAGACGTACGCGGGACCGCTGCCGCTCAGTCCGGTGACGGCATCCAGCGCGTTTTCCTTGACCCGGAAGCAGAGGCCCACGGCCGAAAACATCCGGTCGGCGACTTCACCATCCTTGCCGGTGGCGTGATCGCCCACGGCGTAGGCGGTCGCGCCCTGGCGGATCAACGACGGGGTGTTGGGCATTGCGCGGATCACGCGCACCCGGTGACCTGCCGCCGTCTGCAAATTTTCCAAACTGACGCCAGCGACCACCGAGATGAGGAGTTTGCCATCCAAGTATTGCCTCACTTCGCGCAGCAGCGCGAGGCAATCGGCCGGCTTGGTGCCGAGCACCACGGTATCTGCCTGGGAGACCAGCGCGCGGGGGTGCGGCGCCAAGCGGATGCCGAGTTTGGCGGCCGATTCAGCCAAATCTTCCGGGTGCCGGTTGATGACCAAGACGTCTTCGGGCGCGCAGCACTTCGCCTCCAGCATGCCCTCGACGAGCGCCGAAGCCAGTTTACCAAAGCCTAGAAAACCGAACACCATGAGGGCTCGGGGGATCCACTATCGCGCCTCCCGGCAGAAGGCAAGCGCGGGGGAGGGCTGCGCGCGCCGAACCGGCCTGCTCAAAGGGCGCGCCGCCATCGCCGGCCCTACATCCCCGGAGAGGATTGCCACGGGCGTGACCCTTCCGTAGACTCCGGCTTTGGCGAGTTCTCGAACCCGGTCACCGGGCCCTCGGCTTGCCATTTCCGCCATGAGCACCGATGTCGTCCTCGACCCACCCGCGCCACCCGCCACCCTGCACCGCTTCACGGCAGAGGAGTACGAGCGCTGGATCGAACTCGGCATCCTCACCCCGGCAGACAAAGTGGAGCTGCTCGACGGCTTCATCCTCGACAGGGTGCCCGACGGCCTCCCTCACGCCCACGCCATCCGCAAGCTCAACGTCCACTTCGTCCTGCGCGCCGTCGGTCGTTGGGTCGTCCAGATCCAGAGCGCGGTACGCCTGAACGGGCCTTCACTGCCCGC
>CAXUNV010000028.1:1487-18485 GCA_964252355.1 uncultured Chthoniobacterales bacterium
CCGCTCGGCACCGGCCTGGCCCCGCGGACATTTTCCTTTTGATCGAGGTGGCCGACAGCTCCCTGGCGCTGGACCGCGCCGAGAAGCTGCGCGCCTGCGCGCGGGCGGTGGTGCCCGAGTACTGGGTGGTCAACCTGCCCGCGCGCTTGGTGGAGGTCTTCCGGGGGCCCGAGCCGGCCGCGGGCTGCTACGGCTCGGCGCGCGAGGCGCGCCCCGGCGAGGGCCTCGCCCCGGCGGCCTTCCCCGACGTGGCCCTGCCGGTCGCCGAGCTCTTCGGGCCCACCCCGTAGCTCCATCTCCCGGGAGGAGTGAAACGTTACCCGAAGGTACCTAGCCCGTTCCGGCGCAGCTTCTGCCGCGAGCAGACAGTCCTGCCAAGTTCGTCTTCGCGGCTAAGTTGTGCGATGGTCACGCTCCTTTAGACTCCCCACGCCGGGCAGGACGCGCCGCCCTCTTTTTTGCAACTTCCCGCTTCAGGCGCGTGTCTGAAGGACGTTACGCCAAAGCAAGGAGGTCGCGTCCACCACGCGCGGGCATGGGAGGATTGACGACCGGTTTTTGCGAAGGATTGCCTATGCACCAGCAAGTAGCGATGCCGCCCGGGGTGCGGCGGAAGAAACGGCGGTGGCGTCGTCCTGCGTTGATCTTGCTGGTCTTGGCCGGCGCCGTCGGCGCCTACTTCGGGTTGCGGCCCCATGAAAAGCCGGTGGCGGTCACGACGGAGAAGGCGGCGGTCCGCGACGTGACGCAGCGGGTGACGGCCATCGGCAAGATCCGGCCCGAGCTGGAGGTGAAGATCTCGCCGGAAGTCGCCGGCGAAATCATCGAGTTGCCCGTGGTGGTGGGTCAGGCGGTCAAGAAAGGCGACTTGCTCGTCCGGATCAAGCCGGACCAATACATCGCGCAGGTGAAGCAGTCGGAGGCCGGCCTGAGCGCCGCGGAGGCGGAGAGCCTGCAACGCAAGGCGCAGATGCTCAACGATGGCCTCGACGCCAAGCGGGCGGACGACCTGTTCGCCAAAAAGCTGATCTCGGAAGCGGACTACAAGGCGGCGGAAACCAAGAAGGAAATCTCGGCCGCGTCCTACCAAGCGTCGCTGCACAACATCGACGTCTCCCGCAGCCAGCTTGACCAGAATAAAGATCTCCTGAGCAAGACCGTGGTCTACTCGCCCATCGCCGGCACGGTGAGCGTCCTGAACAGCGAGGTCGGCGAGCGGGTGGTGGCGACCGGCCAGTTCGCGGGGACGGAGGTGATGCGCGTGGCCAACCTCGGCGCGATGGAGGCGCGGGTGGAGGTGAACGAAAACGACGTCGTGAACGTCGACCAGGACGACCCGGTGCGGGTTCAGGTCGACGCGTACCCGGACCGCTCCTTCCACGGACGGGTGCAGCGGATCGCCAGCACGGCCACGGTGAAAAACGAGAGCACGCAGCAGGAGGTCACCAATTTCGAGGTCCGGATCCGCGTGCTCGATCCCGAGGTGAAACTGCGGCCCGGGATGAGTTGCAGCGTCGAAATCCAGACGGAAACCGCGCGGGGGGCGGTGACCGTGCCGATCCAGGCGGTGACGGTCCGGAGCCAGGAAAGCGGCAAGACCCTGGATGAGCTGAAGACCGACCGGCAAAAGGACGGCGCCCTGGCCTACGCCGACGCGGAAAAGCAGGACCGCAAGAAGCTGCGGCGGGTCGTCTTCCTCAAAGAAGGCGGCGTGGCCAAGCTGCGGCAGGTGCAGACCGGGATCGCCGACGACAACTACATCCAGGTCGTGTCCGGCCTCTCGCCCGGGGATGAGGTCATCTCCGGTTCCTACACCGCGATCAGCAAAGAGCTCAAGGATGGAAAGGCGGTCGAAATCGAGCGGCCAAAAGATGCGAAGTGAGGCGCCCGCCGCCTCGCGGATCCGGCGCCCCAAAGGCGAAGCCGTCATCCGCATCGAGGGGATCACGAAGGAGTACGTGATGGGGCACACCACGGTGCAGGCGCTGAAGGGCGTCGACCTGCGCATCTGCCGTAACGAATACCTGGCGGTCATGGGGCCATCTGGCAGCGGCAAATCGACCCTGATGAACATGCTCGGTTGCTTGGACACTCCGAGCAGCGGCCGGTACGATTTCAACGGCAAGGACGTCGCGAGCATGGAAGACGACGAATTGGCACGCATCCGCAACCGGGAGATCGGCTTCGTGTTCCAGACGTTCAACCTCCTGCCGCGCTCGACGAGTCTGCAGAACGTCGAACTACCGTTGGTCTACGCCGGGGTGCCGGCGGGGCAGCGCGAGGAACGGGCGGCGGAGGCGCTCATCAGCGTCGGCCTGCTCGAGCGGTTGCACCACAAGCCGAACGAGTTGTCGGGCGGACAAAGGCAACGGGTGGCCATCGCGCGTGCGCTCGTCAACCGGCCCTCGATCATCCTGGCGGACGAACCGACGGGCAACCTCGACTCGCGCACCGGCGAAGAGATCATGGCGCTTTTCGAAAACCTTTACGAGAGTGGCAACACCATCATCGTGGTGACCCACGAGGAAGACGTCGCCCGGCACGCCCGCCGCATCGTCCGCCTGCGAGATGGCCGGATCGAGAGCGATCAGGAAGAGGATTAGGCGCGGGGAGACGGGCGACGGCGGGCGGAGGGCAGACCCAAAGCTGGCCCGGAAACGCCTGATCCCGCGGGCGTCACGACGAGGTCTGAGAGGATGCGGCAACTCATCTACGAGTTCATCGAGAGTGGGCGGATTGCCGGGCAACAAATCCTGGCCAACCGGACCCGCTCCTTCCTGACGGCGCTCGGGGTCATCATCGGGATCATCGCCGTCACCCTCATGGGGACGGCCATCCGCGGCATTGACACCGGGTTTGACCGGAGCATGTCGATGCTTGGCGACGACGTGCTCTACGTTGAGCAATGGCCCTGGACACCCGGCGACGATTTCTGGCTTTACCGAAACCGGCCGGACATCAAGCTCGCCATGGCCGACCGGTTGAACGCCTTGCTCCAAGCGACGCCGCATTCGCACCTGCTCATGGCCGTGCCGGCACCGTCGACGTTCCAGACCGTGACGTACGGCCGACGCCAGCTCACCAACGTCTACACCATGGGCACGACGAGTGACTTCACCTTGCTCGGTTCCACCGACTGCCGACGGGGCCGGTTCATCAACGAGGCGGAAAGCCGGGGCGGCCGCCAAGTGTGCGTGCTCGGCTTGGATGTGGCCGGAAACCTCTTCGGCGCGGAAGACCCGCTCGGCAAGACCGTCAAAGTCGGCGATTCCGCCTACGTCGTGGTCGGCGTCTTCGAGCGTCAGGGATCGTTCCTCGGCCTTTTCAGCTTCGACTCGCAGGTGGTGATCCCCCTGGGGGCTTACGCGAAGTATTTCAAAACCGGCAGCGAGAACGCGTCCATCCGGGTGAAAGTGAAGGATCGGACGGCGGTGGCCGAGGCCCGCGCGGAACTCCGGGGCGACTTCCGCCGCATCCGCGGCCTCCTGCCGGAGCAGGCGGACAACTTTTCCATCAACGAACAGCAGGCGTTCCGGTCGACGCTCGGGCCCGTAAAGGCAGGGTTGGCCATTGCCGGACTGTTCATCACGGGCCTCGCCTTGTTCGTCGGCGCGATTGGCATCATGAACATCACTTTCGTGAGCGTGAAGGAGCGTACCCGCGAGATCGGGACGCGCAAAGCCCTTGGCGCGCGGCGGCGGACAATCCTGCTGCAGTTCTTGGTTGAGGCTGTGGCGATCTGCGTGGCGGGCGGTACGGTCGGTTTGGCGCTCGCCTTCGCCTTGTTCGGCGTGGTGGCGGCGGCGTTCCCAAGTTTTCCGATCCAGTTCTCGCCTTCGTTGGTGGTCATCTCCCTCGTCATCTCGGTCTTTACCGGGGTGATCTCGGGCTTCGCCCCGGCATGGCAAGCGTCTCGGCTCAACCCGGTCGAGGCTCTCCGTTACGAGTGACGGCCATGTTCTTCGTCGAGATCATCCGCATGGCGTGGAGTTCCCTCGGGACGAACAAGCTCCGCTCGGCCCTGACGACGTCGGGGATCACCATCGGCATTTTCTCGGTCATCAGCGTGATGACCACGATTTCCGCGCTCCAGTCTTCCATCGAAACGGGCCTGACCTTCCTTGGTTCGAATATTTTTCAATTCTCCAAGTACCCAGCCGGCGGCTTCAATTCGATGGACGACGAACGTTACCGGAACCGCAAGAACCTGACCTACGAAGATTACCTGGCCTTCTCGCGGTTGGTGAAGGGTGAGGTCGACCTCGTCTGTCCGAAGGCGTGGGACAACGGCGTTCAAGCGGTCTACGGCAACCGCAAAACCAACCCCAACCTTGAACTCTGCGGGACCAACGAAGGCTTCATCGCCGCCAACAACTTTGCCATCGCCGAAGGGCGGAACCTCTCGGCCGATGACGTCGAGTTCGCGCACAGCGTCTGCGTGGTCGGCCAGCAACTCCACGACCGGCTTTTCCCCCAAGGCGGCGCGGTGGGCCAAGCGATCCGAATCAACGGTCACCGGTACGAAGTCGCCGGGGTGTTCGCCTCGAAAGGCGGCGCGTTCGGCGGCAACGACGACAACATCGTCATTGTGCCGATTACCCGGTTCTTCGACGACTTTGGGACGGCCAACCGGACGTTGAACTTGGCGGTGGCAGCGAAGAGCCAGCTCGTCTACGAGCGTTCGATGGGGTTCGCGACGGGCGCGCTGCGCCGGGTGCGAGGCTTGCGCGCGGAGGAACCGAATGATTTCGAGATCTACAGCAACGACTCCCTCGCGGCCACCTTCCGGAGCATCTCCGCGACCGTGCGGGTGGGCGCCTTTGTGATCAGCACCATCGCGTTGATCGCCGCCGGCGTCGGCATCATGAACATCATGCTGGTGAGCGTGACGGAGCGGACCCGGGAGATCGGGGTGCGCAAATCCTTGGGCGCGCGTCAACGCGACATCCGTTGGCAGTTCCTGCTCGAAGCGTTGTTTTTGTCCCTCATCGGGGCGGTCAGCGGCATCGCCTTGGGGGTTGCGGCCGGCAACGTGCTGGCGTTATGGCTGCAAGCCAGCACGGTTTTTCCGTGGGGCTGGTCCTTGGCTGGCGTCGCGGTCTGTTCCACGATCGGGATCGTCTTCGGCTTTTACCCGGCACAGAAAGCTGCTTCGCTGGATCCGATCGAGGCGCTCCGCTACGAATGAGGAGATTGCCAAGGTTGCGCAAGACCGCCGTGATTGCGCAAGATGGGACCGGGATGCCCGGGCTTGCCAGTGACCCGGTGGGGCGAAGAACCGGCCGGCTAAACCAGGCCGCCAAAACCAAGGAGTGGTGGCCGGGCGGTCTGAGCCGGCGCGGAGTGGCTTTGAAAGCGTCCCAGGGTCGATCAAGCCTGGCTCAGACCGCCGGCCAGACGTCCGACAGCGGTGGCTGCCGCTTTTTGCCGGTCGGGTCTTCGCCCCACCGGCTCACCCGCAAGGTCCGGCCGGCAACCGGCGGCCGCAAACCGTAAACCGGCCGCCGCGCAGCGCCTCCCAATCTTGCGCAATCACGGCGGTCTTGCGCAACCTTGGCAATCGCTTCGCTCGGCCACGCCCTCAAGGTATTCGAGGGCTTCCACAAAACCCAGCCGTGCATACACCCGTCGCGCCGCGGCGTTGTCGGCTTCTACGTTGAGCACGATCGTGCCGATCCCGCGTTGCCGAAGTTCCGCAGCCACGGCGGAGGTGGCCGCCGATGCCAACCCTCGCCGACGGTGGGTCGGCATGGTGTAGACGTTGCCCAGCGCCGCCACGCCGTGCCGGTCGGACAACACGTGCGTGCCGGCGACCGACGCGAGTACATTCCCGGTGAACACCCCGTAAAAGACGCCGGCCCTCACTTGGTCCGGCCCGTACACGGGCATGCCGGAACTGGCGTAGAACCGCGCCAGCCTCTCCAGATCCGCGGGTCCCAGTCGTACCGACGCGGGGCCGGCGGCCGGTGGTCGAAATGTCTTCAGCGTCATGCGTACCATCCGGCGCCGTTCCCGCACCTGGTACAAGCGCTCGAGTTCCGCCACATGCCAATCACGCAGGTGGAAAAAGAGGGAGGTCGGCAACGGGGCGTGCCGCAGGGTTTGCGCAAACCCCGCCACAGAACCTGCCGCGAACAGCACCGGCGGTTGCAAGCCGTGGTAGACCAGCGCCAGGGTGTCGCCGCAGGCGAACCACTGCGAGTCCGCAAAGAAGGGTGGCTCCAGATCACCCAAGGCGTAGACGCACCAGACCGGGTCGGCGGTGGCGTACGGGAGGATGTCCGCTTCGTCCGTGAGCGCCGTGACGTCGCCAGTCATGGCGCGCTCGCCAGCCGGGTCCAGAGGTCGGACCGGCTATCGGGTAGGCGCCCGAGGGTGTCTTGCAGGCGCGAAGCCGCCAGTTCATCGCGGTCGGCATCCACCCCGAGGTGCCGGCACAGCTCGCGCTCAAAAAACATCACTGCCCGCCGGTCCGGCAAGCGTGCGTTGAGGTACCCCATCGCCCGCAGCAGCAGTTGGTAGAGTTCTGGCACCGGGTGCTCCGGTTCGACCGCTTCGTCCAGGAGTTCCGCAAAGTACGAAGCCGCCAGGGTGCGCGCGTACGACGCCCGGATCTCCGGGTATGCCTCGATCACGCGCACCTCGCGCAGGACGTGGAGGTCCGACCGGCGCGACGGGGACCACAGCAATTCAGCATGGAAGAAGAGGTCAAGCTTGCCGAAGAGTGGGCTCTTGGGGCGCAACGCCCCTTTCGCGATCGTGCGTACCTTGCCATGTTCCGCCGTCAGCCAGCTTGTGATGAGGCTGGTGTCGGAGTAGCGGGTTTGCCGCAGCACGATTCCGTTGGCCGAAAGAGAGGGCATGAACGCTGGCTCACGGGACAGACGCCCAAGGAGGGGTCGTCCCGCCGTCGGTCTGTCACCGCGGTGGGATGGAAAACGCCTCGTTGTGAACCGCCAAAGCCGCTTCCTTCACCGCTTCACTCATCGTGGGGTGAGCGTGGACCGTGCGCCCAAGGTCTTCCGCGCTGCCGCCGAATTCGATGACCGTGACCGCCTCTGGGATCAGTTCTGAAGCGCCGGCCCCGATGATCTGGGCGCCGAGCAGCCGGTCGGAGCGCTCGTCGGCGATGATCTTCACAAAACCCTCCGACAAATCGTTGGCCAACGCTCGGCCGTTTGCCACGAACGGGAATTTTCCGACCTTCACCGCCTGTCCACGTTCTTTTGCCGCGATTTCGGTGAGCCCCACGCCGGCAGCTTCCGGACTCGTGTAGATGACGTTTGGAATGGCGCCGTAGTTCACGTGCCCGGCCTTGCCCGCAATCCGTTCCATGCAAGCGATGCCTTCCTCCTCGCCCTTGTGGGCAAGCATCGGCCCCTCGATGACGTCGCCGACGGCGTAGAGGCCGGGCACGTTGGTTCGGTAATGCTCATCCACCCCCACGCGCCCACGCTCCGTGACTTTCAACCCCAAATCTTTGGCCACCGCGCCATCCAAGTAGGGCTTGCGCCCGACAGCCACCAACACCTTGTCGGCCGGAAATTCCCGCGTTTGACCGTCTTTAACTTGCGCTTGCACCACCGTTTTCGGGCCGTCGCGCCGGGTGCCGGTGACGCGCGTGTCGGTGTGGAACGTCAAACCCTCCGCCTCCAGGGCCTTCTGCAGCGCCTTGGTGACGTCTTCGTCGAAGAACGCCGCGATGCGCGGCAGGAACTCGATGACCGTCACCTTCGCACCGAGACGGCTCCAGACTGACCCCATCTCCAGCCCGATCGCACCCCCGCCGACGACGACGAGTTCCTGCGGCACTTCCGGGAACGAAAGCGCTTCGTCGCTCGTCACCACCGTTTGCCGGTCCACCGCGAGGTTTGGCAGGTCCGCCGGAACGCTGCCGGTGGCGAGCACGACGTGGTTGCCGGAAAGTTCTTCCTGGCCCCCGTCGGGTTTGGTCACCACGACCTTGCCCGGCGCGACCACTTGGCCGACGCCGCGCAGCCGGGTGACCTTGTTCTTTTTCATCAGGAACTCCAGTCCCTGCGTCAATTGTTTTACCACGCCGGCTTTGCGCGCCATCATCTTGCCAAGGTCAAACCGGACGTTGTCGAACTCGATCCCGTGGTGGGCGGCGTGCCGCCGGGCAAACAGGACGTGATCGGAGGACATCAGGAGCGCTTTGCTGGGAATGCAGCCGATGTTAAGGCAGGTGCCGCCCAACGCTTCCCGGCTATCGATGATGGCGGTCTGAAGCCCGAGTTGGGCCGCGCGGATGGCGCCGGTGTAGCCGGCCGGACCGCCACCGAGCACGATGACGTCAAACGAAGACATGGCGCAAACTCGTACGGAAACGTCCGGCAGTCCAGGGAAGGGGGTCGGTCGTGCCCGATCTTTCCGGGTCCTCGGTGCCCTTTGGCGCGTACCGTTTGGCATGGTTCCGCACCCTGCCAAAACCGCCCTCGTCCTCACGCTGGCTTCGCTCCTCGTCGGCTGCGCGGGGCGGCCGGCGCCGACCGTCCTGACCGCGCCGCCCCTGGTGGGCGGGGCGGATCGGGCATGGGCGCGCCAGGTTCTGGCCGCGGCCGACGTGGTTTACGTCGGCGAGGTGCATGACCGGGCGAGTGACCACGCTTACCAAGCGGCGTGGATCGCGGACGCCGCGGCCGTCCGAGTCCCCGTGGCGGTCGGCTGGGAAATGTTTGACCAGACGCAAACCCCGCTTTTGCACGCGTTTGACGCCGGGCGCCTGAGCCGTGCGGAGCTGTTTCGCCGAACCGGTTTTGATCGGGCTTGGGCTCCGTATTCCCCCTGGTACGCCCACATCTTGGAAGGGAACCGCCGGGCAGGCGTGCGCAATGTGGCGTTGAACGCGCCGCCGGCACTCGTTCACAAGGTTGCCACCGGGGAAGCGCTGACGCCCGGTGAACATGCGCAATTACCCCGCGGGTTTAGGGTAAGCGAGGAAGGGTTCCGCCATTTTGCCAGCCTGCTCGGCACCCATCCCGGTGTGGACGACGGTTCGTTGCGCCGCTTCTTCGCGGCCCAGTGCGTCTGGGACCAGACGATGGCTGACGCGGTTTTGGCGTTCCACCGGGGGGAGCCTGGGGTGAAGCTGATTGTGCTGACTGGGCGCGGCCACGTGTCGGGCGGCTACGGCGTGCCGGCCTTCGTGCGACAGAAGGCGGGCCTGCGCCAAGTGGTGTTGCTGCCGGAGTGAACGCGGCGACGACGCGTCGTCGCCCCACCGCAGGCACGGTAGCCGCCGGTTCCCCTTTGGCCTTTGTCATTTGGCCTTCGTCATGCCGCGGAGCGGCCCGCCCACCGCAGGCAAACGTTCAACCTCCCACGTCTCCGCCGCTCACCACGCCACGCACATCGTAAACCACCCCCCAATCGCCTTCGGCGACCGTCGGGCAGAGCCCTTCCCAGGGCCGGGCCGAATCTGGGTACTCCTCCTCCTCTGAACTACCCCAAAAGACGTAATCGACCCCGAGCCGGCGGGCTCGCTCCTGCCAGCCCGGACGCCCTAGCAGAAGGTCCTTCAACTCGACCTCCACGGGCCGGTAGTTCAGTCCGTGACTCCAGAGGTGCCCGGGAAATCCCATCACCATCCGGTGACCCGTCACCAAAACCGGGTGGTTGTAGGTGGGGTAACCCGCATAAACGGCGTTGGCTGGGGTATCCCGGAGCGCCTCTGCCACGGCCGCCCACTCGGAACGGTCGCCGATCTCGTAACCGGCCGGGTGCGCCACCAAACCGCCGACCAAGCTGACGAACCCGGAGAAAAAGAGCGCGACGGTCACGGGCAGCCGCCAGCGCAGCGACCAGCGCGACAACCAGACCTCCTCGAGCGCCACGGCCAGAACCAGGTAAGACCAACACATCAGCTTGGTGTTGTCCCACTCCCACGGGGCAAACCGGAACAGCGCGCAGGCGCCAAAAACCAAGGTGGCCGGCAACGCCCAAAGCCGCCACTTGCGGCTGGTCGCGTCCGCCTGCGGACGGCAGAGAAAGCCGACGAGCGCGCCCGTGAGCGGTAGCCAGACGCCGAAGTTGACCAGCCAAAAACGCCAGGGAGGGTCGAGGGGGGCCTGCATCCAGCCCGGGTGCCAGCCGAGCGCCCCGGTCTTCTCGAAACCGGTGACGAAAAAGACCAGGGTTGTCGCCGGGACCAGCGCCGCACCCACCAACCGGGCGATCGCCGGCCGCCAAGCCCGCTCGCCGAACAGAAACCACCAAGCCAACATCACCGACAGGAACAGGAACGTGTGGAGGTGAAACAAGGGCAGACTGGCGTACAACAGGAGCTCGGTTGCGAAGGGTAAGGCGCGCTCGGGGGCGCGTTCGAAGAGCCGGTGGCGCCAACTCCAAAGTAACGCCAAACCGGCGGGGAACGCGTAAAGCAACCCGCGTTGCGTCACGAACATCGCCAACGGGATCGACTTCCAAGCCACGTCCGCCTGGTAATCCCGCCAAGCGAAAGTCTCGAGGAACCGAAAGCCGATCAGCCCGCCGTTGCAAAGAAACGCGACGGTCGCGAAAGCGCCGCCGAAACGCCAGAGGGCGATGCCCGTCAGCGCGGCACCGGTGAGGGCGACGCTGATCAGGCCGAGTTGGGTGCCCACGCCGACGAGTTTCAGTTCGGCATTGAAGAGGTTGATGCCCAACGGGTAACGCAATTTGTCGAAGGCAAAGATCGGGTTGTCCGGCCAGAACGGCGGGTTGGCCGCCAGAAAGTTGATCTGCGTGAGGTGCAGGCAGATGTCGCCGAGGTTGTTGGGCGAAAGCACGCGAATGGAGTCGCCCTGGTCAAAGAGGAGGAACGGAAAAGCCCGCAGGACGAACGCGGCGAAAAGCGCGGCCGAGCAGACCTGCGGGAAGCTGGGCCGCACCCAAACGACCGACCGCGACCCGCCTTGCCCGCGGAGAGGGGGCAGGAGTGCGAGGGCTAACCCGATCGCGAGGCTGACGCCGGCGCTGAAACCGGTGAGCCCAAGGGGGCTGAACCCGCAGAGCAGACCGGCCAAGGTGGCGAGCGTCACGCCAGCAAGGACGGTGGCCACGTGCCTCATGGCACCTGTTCCGGAATGAAATCCGGCGGACGTTGCGGGTAAAGGTCCTTGAAACGGTCGTAACGGAAAAAAGCCCGGCAAAGACCCATGCCGTCGCGCAGGCGAAAAGTCTTCTCGAAATACGATTCCGTCAGACCATCCTTGACCTCCTCCGTGAGGCTATCTTCCACGACCAGGAAATCCGCGTCGAGTTTCTTCGGCCACGCCTCGTCTTTGTTGTAGTACCCGACCCGGGGAAAGTCGCCCAGGACCCAAGGGATGGGAAAATAACTTGACAACAACACGTTGCCTTTCAGTTGGGAAGCGAGGCCGGGGTGCAACGAAGCCTCGCGCAGGATGGGGTCGACGAACGCGCGGTAATCGCGGTAGGTCTGCACGTAGGCGTACATCTGCCGGGGGTCATCGTACTCGCGGAAGTTCAGGCGCCACATGCGGTAGGCGTCATGCCCGAGCAGGACGGCGGCGACCGGTGCGACCGCCCACCACCGGGAGCGCCGGCCGAGGTGGACGAACGCGGCGGCGGCGAGGAACGTGAAAGGCCAAGCGATGGAGATGACGCACCACGGCGTTTTGTAAGGGATGAGGCTATAAGCCAGGAGCGTGAACCATCCGTAAAAGGAGAGAAAACGGAACGCGCGCCGGCCGTGGAACCACCAGAAGGGGCTCGCGACCAACCCGGCCAAGGTAAACCATTCGTAGACCGTGAAGAGTTTGACCCAGTACCAGTTCAGCTTGAACGACGCCAAACGGGTAAATGGCCCGATGGTCGCGAGTCCGCGGGGAACGATGGCAAACAGGTCATAATCGGCTTTGCCGTGCCCGGCCGCATCGATGCCCGTCTTCGTCCAAGGTGCGAACGTCTGGAACAACCCGGCGAGCCCCTCAGGATCACGGAACGTGCCGGAGTAGAAGAAGACGATCAGAAAGGCGCCCACGCCGCCAGAAAGGAGGAGGGCCTGACGGTCGAAACGCCGCCAAGGAAGGCCAACGGGCATTTGGCGCCACCGTGCATCCAAGATCAAAAGGGCACCGGCCAGGAACGCCGCCGCCCCGTGGATGATGTAGGTCTCCTTGGTGAGGACCAAGCCGGTGCCAGCCGCCACCAAGCAGGCCGTGGCCCGTCGGTCTCGTCCGGCGCAGAGCCGGCACAACGCCCAGTACGCGAGAATGAGGAACAACGCCAGCCACGTCTCGTGGATCGAGTAGCGTTGGTAAAACACGTAAGCCGGCGACACGGTGAGAGCCAGCGCCGCCAGGGTCGCCACACCCCCGCCCAACCGTTTGCGAAAACCGAGCGTCAAACCGACGGTGGCAATCCCCAAAAGCACCGTCGGCATGCGCAGCGCCCACAGGTTGCGGCCGAAAGCCTTCAGAAACCCAAAAAGCACGTAGAAGTGCAGCGGACCGTGGTAGTTGGTCGGGTCGTAGGCGTAGTAACCCTTCTTCGCCATCTCGTCGCACCACCACCCGTTGATGCCCTCGTCAAAATGCGGCGGCTTAAGGTCGAGAAGGGCGAGACGCAGGAGCGCCGCCACGAGCAGAATGGAGAGGGGAATAAAGAGTTGACGTCTCGCCATTTCGGGCTTTTGGCAAAAGGCGTTTTTATATAGGCGAAGTCCGCCCCATGTCCAAAGAGTTTCGCCCGTACCTTTCCCTCGTCATCCCCGCGTTTCGAGAGGCCCGCCGTCTGCCGCAAACCCTGCGTGCGGTGCAGGCCGCGGTCGGCGTTTGGACCTTCGCCGCGGAGGTCTTGGTCGTGGTGGAGCCGAGCCCGGATGACACCTTGGCGTTGGCCGAAGCGGCCCGCCGCGGATTCCCGCAGTTGCGGGTGATCGGCAACCCGGTGCACCGGGGCAAGGGTCATGCCGTGCGCACCGGTATGCTGGAGGCGAGGGGCCAACTCATCTTCTTCACCGACGCGGATCTCAGCACGCCATTGTCGGACTTGGAACGTGCGCTGGCCATTTTTGCAAACGAGCCGCCCGTCGACGTCCTGGTGGGCAGTCGGCAGCATCCGGAGAGCCTCATCGAAATTCGTCAAAGCTGGATGCGCGAGCGGATGGGCCAGACTTTCAACCGATTGGTCCGGGCTTTTGCGGGGCTGCGCATCGCTGACTCGCAGTGCGGCTTCAAAGGCTTTCGCCAAAAAGCCGCCCGGGAAGTCTTCGGCCGCTTGCGCACCGATGGCTTCTCCTTTGACGTGGAAGCTCTGCTGCTGGCCCAAGCCATGGGTTTCCACATCCGCGAGATGCCGGTGCGGTGGACCAACTCGGCGGAATCCAAGGTGCACGTGATTCGCGACAGCTTCCGGATGTTGGCCGACGTGGTGCGGGTGCGCGGGCTGGTCGCCAACACGGTGCGCCAATACCCGTTTTATCGCTGAGACCCGTCGGCCCCCTCCGCGAGCAGGGGCACTGGCACCGCCTCGCAGACTTGGCGCCAACCCGGGAAGTTCCAACCGTTCGGGAACTCGCGGCATTGTCGCGGTTTGACCGGCTGCAGGCGGCAATCGATGCCGTCTAGGAAGAAGCATTCACCGGTAGGCTTGTCGACCAGCGCCAAACCGTCCCGCGCAGGGCGCAACCGGGTGTAACGCTGGATGAAATCGTGCTCGGCTAGGCCCAGGTGCGCCGCGATGGCCGCGATTTCCCCGTCATCCACGCGAACGAACCCTGGCCACCGGCAACAGTTGCCACTGCGTTGGCATTGGTAATGGACTTGTGACATGGGAAGGAACGTTTTGCGGCAGAGTAGATGACAAAGGCCAAACGCCAAACGCCAAAACGGCGCCCACCGCAGGCAAGAAGGCAGTTCCCGGGGTGGGTCTTCCTTGTCATTCCCCAAATCGCAGGAAGCCTCAAATCGGCGGGTGGAGGCTCAGATGATCTAGCGAGCAGCCGGACTGATCCCAAAGCAGGGCGATGGTGGATGGCGCTCGTGGTTCGAACAGCGTCACAAACTCAACTCACTTTGCGGAAATGGCACGTTGCTTGGTGAGACGGGTCTTTGGCACACCTCCACGCCTCTGACGCCCGCTTCCCTCCAGAGGGTGCTCCCTCGGGGCAAAAAACCGAGGATTTTTGATTCGGCAGGGCCAACGCGCAGCAAACATCTCCTTGATGCCTCGAGGCATGTGAAGACGCCGCTGCGCTGCTCAGACCTCGTTCCGAACGTCGAGCTCTGTCGACCAAGTGATCCCACGCTGAGCCTCTAGCGAGGCAAGCCGTCCGGCGGGGGCAGCATGAATTTGGGGGTACGCATTGCTCCTCAGCACCGGCCGGGAAGGCGCTTCGGGTTCGTCCACGGAGCCAATGAGCGCCCGGGCCATCTTGGCCGGATCGTCCGGCGGTTGGTAGGCTCCTGCCTCCTGCCTGCTGGCGGGGGCTTGGGGCAATCACTCGGGCCTAGCCTTGGAAGCGTTGCGCTGCATGGTGAACCCGCAAGATGATCCGGGGCCGGTCGAAGTGGCCGCAACGCGGGTGCGAGTCGTGCTCGGTTTCCCAGCCTGCGAACGGGGCAGCTTCGCCACTTCGGTTGCCGCTCGCGCCGACGTTTGATCGGCACCGTAGAGTTGCCAGGCGGCTACTCACTTAGACCCTCTTCGCGGCCTGGCTGCCACGGGCGCGGCGGCGACTGGGCGACGGCGCGGGGGGAGGTTGAAGCGCTTCCTCGTGCAGGAGCCGCGCGAACGTCTCCGCGTGAGCGTTTGGCTGCACCGCCGGCATCCCCAGGACTACCACGGTAGATGCCAGCGCCGGGGAGAACGGGCGGCCCACCAGCGCGGCGGGCAGCGTGTCCAGCACGCTATCGTTGAGGACCGCCAAGCCCCCGCTGGCCTCCAAGGTGGCAAAGAGCGTGGCCACCCCGTCGGCGCTCTGGGAGGCCAAGCGGGGTCGGACGCCATGGGGCTTGAGGATGACGCGCAGACGCGGCGCGTACTCCGGGAAGTCCGCCCTTCCCAGGCCATGCAGCCCCTGCCCGCGCAACGCCGCCGGGTCAACCACCTTCCGCTTCGCCAGCGGATGGTTGCGCGGCAGGATCAGCACGGGAGACAACCGCTGCACCTCCATCCACTGAAAGTTTGGCAGATAGCTTTCCAAACCTTGCGGCAGGATCGCCAAGTCCAGTCCACCACTGCGGGCGCGTTTGCCGATCTCCTGCGGCGTGGACTCGAAGAACTCCAACCGCACCCGGGGCGAGGCCGCCTGAAAACGCTGGATCGCGCGTGGCAAGACGCCAGCGACCAGGGAGGCCACGTAGCTGACCCGCAACGTGGCGCTGGCAGTCTGGGCACGCACCCGTTGGGCAGCCTCGTCCGCCCGCGTGAGCAAGTCACGGGCTTCCTCGTAGAACTGCTCTCCCGCCGCCGTGAGCGATACCGTGTTGTGGGTGCGCTGCAGGAGTGCCACGCCAAGCTCCTCTTCCAGGTTTTGCACCTGTCGGCTGACGGCGGGCTGCGTCAGGCGCAACTCCCTGGCGGCACGGTTGAAGCTGCCGTGCGCGGCCACGGCGGCGAAGTAGCGCAGTTGACGCAGCTCCATCTGGCAACATAGCGATTACAAAAAGTACGAACCACCCCAAAAACACGGCATTGGCCGCGAGGTGGGAAGTGGCCCAGAGTTCCCGACAAACCTCATGGATACCCTGCCATCTTCTTCTCACGATCCCAACGACGGCGGCGGCAAGCTGGCCGGTAAAATCGCCCTGGTCACGGGTGGCAGCAGCGGCATCGGTCTGGCGACCGCCAAGCAGTTCGTGGCCGAAGGAGCCTACGTTTTCATCACCGGCCGCCGCCAGGCGAACCTGGATGAAGCCGTCAAAGACGTCGGGCCGGAGCGCGCCACTGCCCTGCAAGGCGACAGCTCGAAGCTGGCAGACCTGGACCGCATCTTCGCCGCCATCAAGGAGCGGAAAGGCCGCCTGGACGTGGTGTTTGCAAACGCGGGCATCGGTGCGTTCGTGCCGCTGGGCCAGATCACGGAAGAGCACTTCGACGCGATCTACGGCACCAACGTCAAAGGAGTGGTCTTCACCGTGCAAGGGGCGCTTCCGCTCATGAGCGAAGGCGGGACGGTCATCATCAACGGCTCGGCCGCCAGCGTCGTCGGCACCTCGGCGTTCAGCATCTACAGTTCGACCAAGGCAGCCGTACGCAATTTGGTGCGAAGCTGGGCCCTGGACCTCAAGGGCCGTGGGATCCGCGTTAACGTGGTCAGTCCCGGGGTGGTACCCACGCCTGGCTATGACACCTTCGGCATGAGCAAGGAGCAGATGGAAGGCTTCCTGGAGGCGATGAAGGTTAAGATCCCGCTGGGCCGGGTGGGCACGCCGGAGGAAATCGCCAGGACGGTGGTCTTCCTGGCCTCGGAAGACAGCGCCTTCGTCAACGCCATCGAGCTGTTCGCGGACGGGGGCACGACCCAGGTCTGATCGCCCATGAAAATCACTGCTGCCTTCCCAGCGTACGATGCGCCGTTAGCGTTGGTTGGAGGTGCACTGCGCTACGAGCGTCGCGCCGACCTGCGCCGCTCCGGTGCGGATCCGCTTGCCGTGGTGCCGGACGGCACCGAGTACACGCCCGGCGCGCGATGCTCATCGATCCGTTGATGACCCCACACGAAGAATCACGGCGGACAACAAGGCAGCAGGTGGGGATCCGTGTTCATTGGCTCCACAGACGCGTTTGCCAAAAATCGGTGTTTTAGCAGTATGGTTTTTGCTCAACGGTCAGCGCGGCTGCCTCCGCTGGGCTGGCGGGCCATGCCGGCGGCCACGGGGCGGCGTCTGACGACGGCCGGCGAGGCGGTCTTGGCGGTCGGCCGACGCGGCATGACCCGGCCGGCGACGCTCGTCGAAGGCCACCGGCCAGGACGGAGCCGATTTGGGGAATGCTAGACAAGGGGTCTTCCCCCCCGCAGGCAAGGCGGGC
>CAXUNV010000029.1:0-18120 GCA_964252355.1 uncultured Chthoniobacterales bacterium
CGTCGGCTCCGCGCTGCTCGGAAAAACCAAGTAGGTCACGGCGGGATCGCTGACCGGCCGGGTTGTAGGCGTTGGCCTTGGCGTTGAGGGCGGTGGCAAGGCGCAACGAACCCTCCCCCATTTTGTAGGCGGGCCCAACGTCCCCGAGCACGGCTGGATAAAATTTGCCACGAAAGATCACCACGACGGCGTCGCCGAGCTTGGGCGCGAACGGGCCGGCTGGCGGACGCAGCATGAAGCCCGGCAGGACCACGTAAGGGTCATAGGCGGCCAGCAAAAAACTAAACCGTTTGAGGTCGTCGATTTGCCGTCCCAAATCATCCGTGGTGGCCCGCAGCACCTTTTTGCGATCCGGCACCGTGCCCTTGGCGTCGAGTTCGGCCTGGGCGGCGCGCAGGCGAGCTTCCCGGTCCGGCAAAAAGGGATTAGCCCGGTCGGTGCGTTTCGGCCAGCGGTAGCTGGTGAATGGCTGGAAGTTCGCGCTGGAACCGTCGACTTCCAAAACCCGGTCGGCGTCGGAACCGTCGGCGTTCACGTCCATCGGTGCTTGGATGAGGAGCGCCTTCCGCCCGGTCTGGGGCGAGGTCAGTTCCAAGATGGTGTTGCAATCGAAGAAGTTCTGTCGCGCCACCATCGCCTCCAACCGCCCGAGCGCGCGCGAGAGGTTGTCGACCTTGAGCCCGTAAAGCGCGTGGAAGTAATTGGAGACCCGGGCGCTGCCAAGCAGGTCGGCCAGACCCGGCAACGCCGCCCCGAGTCCGGCGTCGACGCTCTGCAATTCTTCAAGGGTTTGCGCGGGGCGCGGCACGCGCACCTCGGCGTCAAATCGCAGCATGTAGGACAAAGGATCGCGTTTTTCCAGGGAAGCGATCCCACCTTGGGTGGTTTGGAGGTGCGACTGGACCTCAAACCCGTTGAAGAGTTTGGCGACGTCGTAACGTGAGAACGGCAGGAACGCCTCCGGCAACGGGGTGGCAGTTGGCGTTGGCGTGGGGGTAGAGGTGGGACTTGGGCTTGGGGTTGGGCTTGCGCTGAGGGAGGCACTCGCGGAGGGCTGGGGCGTGCCGTCGTCGGCGCCCACCGGCTTCTTTGGCACGCAACCTGTCCACAAGCACGCGAACCCGACGATCCCCACGAGAGAAGCCCAGGCGATGGCACTCCCTTTGCGCCGTGCCACTGCGGGAGGAGGACAGGCGCGCGCGTCGGTCAACGGAACCAAGCGAACAACGTCCAAACGATGCAGACCAAGCTGAGGGCGATCATGGGGAGCGCGGGCACCGGCCGGCGCCGGGTCAGGTACGACCGGGTGAAGTTCACGATCAGCGCGACGGAGACCAAGATCGCCAAGCTGAAGGCGGGCCACGTCGGGCCGAGGACGGCCGCCACGATCAACAGCGCGCAGGTCGCGGCGCCGGCGATGATGGACGGTCGAGACTTAGACCGGGTGTAACCGACGGCGCCCCCGATGAGGGCGAGCAGGCCGAAGGTGATGTAGTAGCTCTGCACCATGCCCTACCGTGCGGCCACCGCGCGTGGGTTGCGGGCTGGATCCGACACCGGCCGCTGCGCATCGGCCAGTTGGGCCCGGAAAACCAAGCGTTTGATGAACATCGGCAGGAAAGCCACTACCGTCATCGCCAAGTTGACCAAAGTGCCGGGGATCACCCGGGCACGATCTTTGGCAACGGCTTGGAGCGCGTCGTGCACCACGTCTTGCACGGGCACGAGGAACCTGGGCGGTGCCACGACGCTGAAGTCATTTTGCGGATCCCGCGCCGCCACTTCGGCGAACTCCGTGGAAACCGGTCCGGGGCAGAGCACCGTGACCGAGACGTTGGCGTTCCGGAGTTCGGCCCGCAACGCCTCGCTGAAGCTGGTGACGTAGGCTTTGGTGGCTGCGTAAACGGCCAAGTTTGGGATGGGTAGCAAGCTGGCGGCCGAACTCACGTTGAGGATGGCGCCGCAACCGGCCTTCCGCATCTTTGGCACCACACGGTGGGTCAGGTACGTCAAGGCCGAGACGTTCACCCGCAGCATGGCGTCGACGCGCGCCCAATCGCTCTCCACAAAAGGTCCGTGGTCGCCCAGGCCGGCGTTGTTGACGAGCAGGTCGATGGCTAAGCCGCTCTCTTCGAGCCAATCGCAAAACCGCTTCAACTCTTCCGGTTCGCGCAGGTCGACCTGCTGGGTGAACACCTCGACGTCGGGGTTGATTACCTTCAGTTCGAGTTCCAACGCCTCGAGCCGGTCTGCGCGGCGCGCAACCAGCACCAGCGTGCTCACCACGGGTGCAAGCTGGCGCGCGAACTCCCGGCCGATGCCCGCGGACGCGCCCGTGATGAGCACGGTGCATTCGGCGAAGAAGGAGTCTGGCATGGCGCCTTCGTAAACCGGTTTGAATCGGGAGTCAATCTGACCGCAGCCACCATAAAAGGTGCGTAAAAGGTACTTGCCGGATTGCATTGAAACCGTTTTGATGCATAGCAAGACTTTTCTTGCGTATGGTGTCTGAGCGCGTCGGGCTGAGCCGGTATGAGGTCATTGGTGCCGAGTTGGCGCTGGGTTGGGAGGATGGCTCCGAGAGCTACGTCCCGCTGCGCACGCTCCGGCTCCGTTGCCCGTGCGCGCTCTGCGCGGGCGAGCGCGACCTGCTCGGGCGTGAGCTGCCGGGGTCCGCGCCGACGCGGACGGACGCAAGCTTTCGCCTCACCCGGTGCGTCGCCGTCGGCGGGTACGCCCTGCAGCCGACGTGGGCCGACGGCCACGGTTCCGGCATTTATTCGCACGCTTACCTGAAGGCGTTGGCCGATCCGCCGGCACCATGACTGCGCGCTGCAAAGCGATGCTGTTGAGCGGCGCTCTGCTCCTTTGCGCCGGTGGCACCGTCGTCACGCGGCTTTACCAAGACCGGTTCGAGGCGGGCGTGCGGCCCAGCGAACTCTACCGCGTCATCCTTTCCCAATACCAAGCCTGCCGTTCCGACGACCTCCGGCAGGCGTACCGGCAATCGTCGCGGGCTGCCCAGGAACATCTGACGGCCGTGCAGTTCGAGAGCAAGGTGCGGTCGCAGTACGGCCGCATCCATAGCCCCGAAAAGGTCGACTTCGGCGAGGTCTCCTTGGAGCGGCGACGGGCTTACGTCCAAGTCTTCTACACCAACAACGCTCGCGAGATCACGCCGGCCCTCTACACGCTGGTCTACGAGAGCGGGGAATGGCGGGTGGAAAACTTCGAAATTTATGAAACTTGGCCCGCCAACCGGCGTTTGGCCGGGATGCGGGTCTGACGCGTGAGACGCCGTTGCCGGTGACCCGTTCCCGGTTGCCGGTGGGCAGAAAGTAGGGCAAGGCGAGGTCAATCCCGAGGCCGCGGGACCGCCGGGCAGCCCGACCCGCCCGGCGCGACCGCACGGTGGTGCGCGCCCGTGACGGGCGGGACGTCCGCGCTCCCTGCGTCGCCCGTGAGGCGCATCTGGGGGCGGCCTTCGCCGGACCACCAAGCTGGCACGATCGTGCGGTTCGCGGTGGAGGACTCGCGTAGCGGCGGGAAATCTCAGAAGCCGTGTTCCGCCCCCGTTGCGGCCTGGCAATCCGCGGGCGCGGCTCTCTTCATCATTCCAGGGCGGCGCCGGCAACCGCGTCTCGCGCCTTAAACCGTGAGGGAGTCGCGGGCCCGGAGAGCGGCGAGCACCACGCGTTTCAAGTGCGGGGATGGCGCGGTTTGGGGAGGAAGGTAGGAAAGGTATTCAACGACTTCGTCAAAGCCGGACCGCAACGCCTCCCACGGCAGCGACTCTATCCGGTCCGCGGCCGGCAAAAGGCCGAGGCTATCCAAAGCCAACCGCTCGTCCAACTCCTCCAGAGTCATAATCGGGACGCGATGACTTCTTTGAGCTTCAACATGCCGCGCCGGATGCGCGCCTTCACCGTACCCAACGGCTGGTTGAGTTCTTGGGCGATCTCGTTTTGGGTCAGGCCGGAGAAAAACGCGAGCTCGATGGCCTCGCGTTGCTCATTGGAAAGCTGCAGGACCGCAGAACGGATGATCCGGCTCTTCTCCAGGGCATCCACCTCGTCGGGGGTGTCGCGCAGCACGGATTGGTTGCTGACCTTGGTCTCCTTTTCCACTTGGTCCTGCAGCCGGTAGCGGCGCTGCGCGGAACGCAACCGGTCGATGGCTTTGTTGCGCGTCAGCGTCATCGCCCAGGTCAACGGTTTGCCCCGTTCGGCGTTGTAAAGTTTGGCCTTGTCCCAGATTTGGATGAAGACGTCTTGGAGAACATCTTCAGCCTCGCGTTGGTCGTTGAGGATCTGCAGGGCGGCAGAAAACAACACCCCGGAAAATCGGTCGTAGAGGTCCTCGAAACTGCGGCGATCGCCCTGGCCCACCCGCCTTAGCAACTCGATCTCGAGCTCCTGATCGATCGTGCTATCGCTTGCCATCCGTCCTCTTGCCTCTCTGAGGCGTCACCGTAGACGAACGAGGACCGATAGCAAGCGTGCCTCAGTGTGCCGCGCCGTGGTGACCGCGCATGGCCGCCGCGCGCCGCAAGTTTCGCCGCACCACGTCTGCGGTTTGCTCCAGGTCCGCGGCGCGGTGTTCCAAACAGAGGAAACCGGCCTCAAACTGCGACGGCGCAAAGTAGACCCCGTCGCGCAAACAACCGTGGAAGAAGGTGCGAAACGCGTCGAGATCGGCCCGTTTCGCGTCTGCCAGAGTCCAAACCTCGCCTTCGACGAAATAGAGGCAGAACATCGAGCCGATGCGTTGGAAGACGAGTGGCCAACCGAGCTCCCCCAAGACGTCGCGGACGGCGGTTTCCATCGCTTGGCCGATGCGTTCGAGACGCGCGTAGCCGTCGTGCGCATCCAGATGACGCAGCTGCGCCAAGCCGGCCGCCATGGCCAACGGATTGCCGGACAGCGTACCGGCTTGGTAGACCGGACCATCCGGCGAAAGGTGATCCATCACCTCTGCACGCCCGCCGAACGCGCCCACGGGAAGTCCTCCGCCGATGACCTTCCCCAGGGCCGTCAAATCCGGCCGGATCCCGCAAAGTTCTTGGTACCCTCCCTTGGCCAAGCGAAACCCGGTCATCACCTCGTCGAAGATGAGCAGCGCACCGTGCGCGGTGCAGAGCTCTCGCAATCGCTCCAAGAATCCCGGCCGGGGCAGGTAGAGGCCGGCGTTGGCCGGCACGGGTTCAAGGATCACCCCGGCGATCCCGTCGCCTTCCCGGGCGAAAACCCCTTCGACCGCCTCAAGGTCGTTGAACGGCAACGTCACCGTGAGCGCGGCCAAGGACGCCGGCACCCCGGCGCTGTCCGGGTGCCCGTGGGTCAGGGCGCCGCTCCCCGCTTTCACCAGCAGCGAGTCGACGTGACCGTGGTAGCAACCTTCAAACTTCACCAACACGTCCCGCCGGGTAAAGCCGCGCGCGAGCCGGACGCACGACATGGTCGCTTCGGTGCCGCTGTTGACCATGCGGACTTTCTCGACCGACGGCACGGAGGCGGCGATCAGGCGGGCCATCTCCACCTCCAGAGGATTGGGGATGCCGAAGCTCAAACCCCGGCCGGCCGCCTCCCGGACGGCTTCCACGACCGGTGGCGCCGCATGACCCAGGATGGCGGGACCCCAAGTGCCCACGTAGTCGATGTATTCGCGACCGTCCGCATCCCACACGTGCGAGCCGCTGGCCCGCACCGCGAAAAACGGTTCCCCGCCCACGTTGCGAAAGGCGCGCACGGGCGAATTCACGCCGCCAGGGATGTGTCTTTTGGCCTCGGCAAACAGCGACGCGCTGGTCATGCGGCAATCTAGTGCCAGGCACGCGGTGGGCAAACGGGCAAGGGGAGCCACCGGTGCGCCGGTCATCGGTTATGTTCGGGCGAAAACATGTCCCGCGACCGCCCGGCATCCGCCACCCTCGTCCCACTGCTCGGCTTCATTCTCGGCATGTTGACCGTCGCCCTGGCTGGGGGTGTCGCGGCCCATCTGCTGGGGCGGTCAACGGCAGCCACTTGGAGGGTTGCGGCCGCGGCTTTGGCGTGGAGTCCGGGACCCGCCGCATGGTTCGTCGGGCGGGCGATGCGCGTCGACCACCGTTCCTTGTTTGGCCTGCGCGCGAGCCGGAAGCGCTTTTACCTCGTGGCGCTGCTGTTGCCGCTGGGGGTGGCGAGCGTGGTTTACGGGGCGTGTTGGTCGTCGGGTTTGGCGACGTTCAACAGCCGGTGGGCCCAGTTGCTGGTTGCGACCGGCGCGGGACATGGCCCGGCCGGACTCGCCGTGGTGGCGGGTGTGGTTGGCACGATCGGCGAAGAGCTTGGCTGGCGCGGTTTCTTGGTTCCCCTGCTGGCGCGGCGGTGTTCCTTGCCCGTGGTGGCGTGGGGAAGCTGGCTCGGCTGGTTTGCCTACCACGTGCCGATCATGCTCTGGACCGATTACCACGGTTCGACGCCGTGGCCCGTGCAATTTGCCTGCTTCGGCGCGATGCTGTTTTCGCTCAACGCGTTGCTGGCCTGGATCCGGCTGCGCTCGGGCAGCTTGTGGCCTGCGGTGGTCTTGCACGCCGCGCACCACGTGCTGATAGAAAACGTCTTTGATCCTTTGACGGTACCCGGCGCGCAAAGCGCCTTCGTCACCGGCGAGTTCGGTGCGGGTCTGGCGGCGACCTACCTGCCGGTCGCATTCCTCTTCTTAATTCACGGGGTGCGCCAAGGGCTCGCGCCGACGGACACCAGGGGGTGAAAGGTTAGGCGTTTGGCGTTTGCGGTTTGCGGTTTGCCGTTTGAAGCCGCGGCGCCCCGCCCTCTGGGCACGGCGCGCCTTGTCGCCTACTCGGGCGCCAGTTGCTTGAAGCCAATCTCTTGCAGGGACAACTCCCGGCGCAGGCGCTCGGCCAAGTAGGCCAAGTGCCCGCGGGTGAACCACCACGCAAGCGCCGGCGGCAACACCAACAAGCCTTGCAGCAGGCCGGTGACCACCAACCCGGTCAGAAACTTTGCCGCAGAATGCGCCGCGTCGTAGTTCAAAGTGACCGGGAGCGAAAAGACCGTCACGACGCCACCCACGGCCGCTACCCCCGCAAAGACCAAAAACCAGAGGAGCTTGGCCACGATCGGGGCACCGCCTTCCACCATCAATTCCGAACCTTCCGCGCGGGCATGCACCGTGCCAGTGAGGGTGGGCCAGAACCACGAGGCGGGGTTCAACAGCCAAAGGCCCCAGGGCTGTGCCGGGCGACGGCGCAGGACGAAGCGGTTAGCCGACACCCGCCCGACCACGTCGCGCGCCCCGGCAAAAAGGTCTCTGCTTTCCGGGGCGAGGTCGTCCGGGTCGGCGATCTCACGCACTTTGCCCAAAAGCTCGGCCGGTGGGAGAGGCGACAGAAAGGCTTTGAACATAGCGGCGTTCACCTCATGCCGTTTCGGGAGGGAGGTGTCAAGGCCCGCATGGGCGGGGGCGCGTCGCTGGTTGCCTCTGGCCGGTGCCTTCGGCCCGGCGCGCCACCGTTCTCACGGGTGGCTGGTCCGCAACGCCTCCAGATCCGTTTTGCGGTCCCGCTCCTCTTCCAAAAGGCGCGTCAGGCCTTCGAGGGTGCGCTCCGCGCGGCGCACCGACCGCCACAGGATGATGATCGTCGGCAAGGCCGCACCCAAGGTGAAAAAGCCGACGTCGCGGGCCCACGGATAGTGTTCGGGCGCCAGGGCCCGTTGGGTGATGAGCAAGCCGCAAATGGCGCCGATCCCCTTCAGCCCGGTGGCCACGGTGACGACGAATGAAACGTTGCGCCTCGCGGCGAGCGTACCCTCGCGCAGGGTGCGCGCCAAGCGGGTCTGCACCCCGGGCAAGCCGACCAACTGATCCGCCCGTTGGCTGTATTGCGCGGAGTAGAAATCCAACACCGCAAACAGCACGTTGCCGCCTAAGATCAGCAGCCCGGAAAACTGGTAGTCACCCGGTTGCGGGCTCGCGGGGAGGTGAATGCAGGCGCGCGCTACGCACAAAGCCAATACCCCGGCGACGATCGTCGCGACGGCGCGCACCAGCCATTTCATCCACCCATCATATGGGTTTCCAGCAAGGATTCCAACCAGTCCCGCATCTTTGCAAAAACCGCGTCGGCCTCGGGCAGGCCGCCGTCGGCACGCACCCGGAAGGCTTGCTTCACCTGAAGTTGATCCCTGCCGATCGTGCCAAAATTGGGAATCTCGACTTCCACGGAGATGGTATCGTCGTCCACGTGGCTGAGCACGGCCGCCAGCTCGTTGAGCACGTCGCTCTCCCGACCGTCCCGACGCTTTTGCCGGATCTGCAGGGTGAGTTCCACGTCGTTGGCCGGCAAAAGTTCGCTTAGCCGGAAACCCTCGCTCGTCGCTCGGTCCAACACCTCGAGGGCGCGCTCGAAGAGCAGCAGTCCGCGGCTTTTTTCGCCAAGTGTCCCGGTGCGCAGGGGCAGCTCCGGGGAGAACTGCACGGGCAGGCGCACCGTGATCGACTTTACCCCCTTCCAACCGGCCGCTTGACGCAAGGCCGCCGGCGGCACGTCGAGGATGCGCACCGGCGAGAACTTCCCCGACAAACCTTTGTGCAAAAGCCAGTTAAGGTGTTCCTCAAAGCCCAGCGTCTTGAAGCCGGTGGATTGCACCAAGACGAGGTGATTGGCCAGCACCCCGAAAAAGAGCGTGCCCTCCACAAATTCGTTGCGTCGCCCCTTTTCGTCTTCCGGCGGCGCGATCTGGTGGACGGACACTTCGCTCAAGGTATCATCGACGGCGACGATCGCCTGATGGTTGCCTTGGGTGTAGACGACCGCGGTGCCGCAGAGCATGGCGTCGGTCGCCCGGGTCAACGTCACAAACCGGGTCTGCTCGGTCCGGTCGACGCGTTCTTTCCGTTCGCCGATGGTCCCTTGCTGATGGAGGGCGTGTCCCAGCGCATCCTGCAGGGAGACGGCTCCGTCGACTCGCGCGGTCTTGTAATGGAAGGTCCGGTAGCGGTACTCGGTCATGGGCGTGAGGTGAAAAAGGCTTGGTGAGCAACGATCGATTCCGTTCTAAGATGTGTTCATATGTACACTATTGGGGCGGCTTTGACGAGCCGATTCGGCGTGGAAAACCTGGCAGGTCTGGCCCGTGCGAGGTGCTGCAGCCTGTCCATCCTCGGGTCGGCGCGGCCAATTAACTCCACTCACCCATCCACCGTTTCGGTGCGCACCGTCGCCAACGGGACGGTGTACGTCGTGGCCGTACCCGTCAGGCACGAGTCGCCCGTCTCGTTCGTCACCGTGGTGCGTAACGTGCAGATCGGCTTGTCTCCGCGCACCGACAAAACCTCCACGCGCCCGGTGATGGTGTCGCCGGGGCCGACCGCCTTCACAAACTTCCATGCCACCGCCAAGAACACCGAACCGGGCCCGGGTAGGTCTTGGGCGACGACGGCGTTGAGGATGCCCGACGTCACCCCGCCTTGGGCAATCAACCGGCCAAAGACCGTGCGCTCCGCGGCCGCTTGATCGAAATGGAGCGGGTTGCGGTCACCGGTCATCTCCGCAAAAAGCTCGAGGTCACGCGACGTCACCAGACGCGAACGCTGTGCGGAGTCGCCGGGGGCTGGTCTGCCCCGCGCCGTCCCGCGCCATCCATCGGTTTCATGCACGTGCGCCATCCTGTTGCGTGCGAGGCGAGCAACGATAAACGGACGCCCGTGTCACCGTCCAGCGTCAAGTCTGCGCGGCCGCCGCGCCGCGAGGGTCAGGCCGGTGCAGCGGCCACGGTGACGGCCGGTTCGTGCACCACCGGGAAATTGACCGATTGCGCCAGGAAACAGAGCTGGTGCGCCCGGTCGTGCGCAAGCTCCGCGCGTTGCAGGTCGCTGCCCGGGGCGACCACCATGCGCGGTCGGAGCACCACCCGCGTGAACCGGCCTCCACCATCCTCGCCCTCCTTCATCCAACCCTCCGCCAAGTCTTCGTAGCTTAGGACCACCACCCCGGCTTCGGCGCAGAGGTGGAGCGCCCAAAGCATGTGGCACGCGGCGAGTGCACTGACGAAGAGTTCTTCCGGGTTGTACCGGCTGGCGTCGCCCCGGAAAGCGGGATCCGACGACCCGGCGATCGCGGCGCTCTTGCCCGGCGCATCGATCTCGTGGTCCCGGCGGTACGCGCGGTAGCTGGTCGTGCCCTGGCCGGTGTTGCCGGTCCAGACCACGCGGCTTTGGTAATGGTGGGCCCGCGACGCCACGCCTGAGAATTACCAGCGACGACCGGGGAAGGCAACCTACGGGCTCATCGGGGCGAGCCGTTGCAGGCCGAAGCCAAACAAAACTTATTTGGGTGCGACTCGCTTCTTTCGCGTGAAACCGGCCGTAATTATGGCGGCTCAACGTCGCGGCCCGTTGGGGCAGGTCAAATCCCTTGCTCGACCCTGGCGAGCTACTTACCATGCGCCACCGTTTTACAGGATGTTTTAGCCCGGTCACGGTCGCAGGGCGGCAAGCGGGTGCGGGTGCACCCTCAACCGGGTTAAAGGGTGACGTTTAGCCTTAGTAAAACACCTGTGCATTACGTTATGCAAAAGTTGAAAATTATCTTTGGACTAACCTCCCTGTGCGTGGCGTTTGCCCAGACCGGTTTGACCGCGGACCTTTTGATTTCCCGGTACAACCTGGCTCGAACCAGCGTCACCACGGATGAGATCGCGCTCAATGTCAGCAACGTTAACGTCAGCGGGTTCGGAAAGATCCGGACGCTAGCTGCGGATGCACAGGTCTACGCCCAGCCGCTCTACATCTCGAGCGTGCCGATCTACAACTCCTCCAACCAATTTCAGGGCCGCCACAATGTCGTGCTGGTCTGCACCGAACACGACACGGTGTATGCCTACGACGCCGACACCGGCGCGACGCTTTGGAAGCGCACCGTCATTCCCACGGGTCAGAGTTACTCTGACAGCGTGAACTGTACAGACCTGACGCCCAGTTTTGGCATCACCTCGACGCCGGCCGTCGACCTGAACGCCGGGCCGCACGGGCGCATCTTTTTGGCGTCCTACAGTCGTGACACGGCAGGTAACTACCACCAATGGATCAACGCGCTGGACCTGAGCACGGGGCAGGACGCGATCCCGGCGGTGGAACTCGCCGCGACTTACCCCGGGACCGGCCCGGAGAGCAGCAACGGCGTGATAACGTTTCACCCGTTCATGAGCTGGGTCCGCGCGGGGGTGGTGCTCTGGAACAATACGATCTATCTTACCTTCGCCTCGCACTGCGACAACGAGACGTTCACCAACAACGTCAACGGGTCCAAATACGTCGGCGGCTATAGCGGCTTCATCATGGCGTACGACGAGGCGACCCTGAAGCAGGTCGCCGTCGGGAACTTGGTCCCGAACGGTGGCCCGCCGGATGGTGACCTCCAGTACGGTTCCGGTGGCACCATCTGGAACGCCGGCTGCGCGGCTGCCGTCGACAGCAACGGCTACATGTACGGCTCCGACGGCAATGGCGCGTTCAACCCGGCTGCCGGAAGCTACAGCGACAGTCTGGTCAAACTCTCGACCAATCTGTCCACCGGACGGGTTAGTGTGGTCGACTATTTCACGCCTTACAACCAAGCGGCGTTGGCGGCGAAGGACCAAGATTATGGCTCGGGCTCGTCCTTGGTCATCCCCGACCAAAAGGATGCTAGCGGCAAGGTTTGGCATCTCGTTACGGCCAACGGCAAGGACGGGAACATTTACATCGCCAACCGCGACAACCTCGGCAAGTACAACGCCGGCGGCAGCGACAATCACAACATCTACCAAGAGATCGTGCAGGGCGCCGCCGGCGGGGTGTTCTCGTCGCCAGCGTACTTCAACGGGGCGCTCTACTTCGGTCCGGCCAGTCACCAAATCCGTCGCTTTTCGTTCACCAACGCGAAGCTTAACACGGTGCCCGACAACATGAGCCCCAACACCTTCGCTTGGCCGGGCACATCACCTACGATCAGCGCGTTCGGGACGGCCAACGGGATCCTTTGGGCCCACGAACGGACCAAGACCAACGCGATCCTTCATGCCTACGATGCGAACGACTTGGACGACGAGCTCTGGAATTCTTCGCAAAATTCCAGCCGGGACGGACTTGATACCCCGGTGAAATTCGTGTTGCCGACGGTGGCAAATGGCCGGGTCTTCATTGGCACGGTGACAGCGGTGACGGAATATGGGCTTCTGTCGCCCACGCTGGCCACGAACGTCAGTTCGTCCGTTCGGGTCAGCCGCGCCGGCGTCACCAAACTCAGTAACGGACACTACCAACAGTTCGTGACCGTTACAAACAACAGTCCGTCCACGTTGACGGGACCGCTGAGCTTGGTTGTGGACAATCTCTCCGCGAGCGCCTACCTGTACAACCGTTCTGGCGCTACCACGGTGGTGACGCCGGCGGCAAGCGCCTACCAAAACGGTTTGTTAACTGGATCGATCGCCCCCGGTCAGGGCGTTACTTATCGGTTGGAGTTTGTCAACCCGAGTGGCGCGACGGTTAGCTATACGACCCGCGTTCTGGCGGGATCCGGTAGCCGTTGACCGTCGAACGCAAGAACCGAAGCGGACTGAACGGAACACCATGAGCAAAACCCCACGCTGGATCGCCCTGTTGATCGCCTTGGCCGGTACCGGCGCGGCGTCGGCCCGCGCCGCCGCGACCTACGACGTCGTCGTCAACACCGGCGGCTTGCACTACGAGGATCCGCTCACCGCGCACTTTCAGTTCAGCGACGGTGGCGACGGGATCAACAACATGGCCGTGGTTTCCCTGTTGGACGTTGGCACCGGCACGCCCATCGGTTCTTTGGCCGACTTTCCGCTGGTAGATGATGTGTTTAGCCCCAGCGACGTCTTCTTTGTCAGCGGCGACAAGTTCTCCTTCCGCCTAAACCTTACGACGAACGCCACGCCCGGCGACACCCCGGATGTGTTCACTTTCGGCCTCTACTCCGGCCTCAGCGGACAAGACCCGGTGAACCCGCAGTCGGGAGGAACCCTGGCGCGGTTTTCCCTGCCGACGGTGAATAGCGGCGTGTTGGCAGAGACCTTCCCTTTTGGTGACCTGACTGTCGACGTGACGGCGGTGGCAAACGCTGCCCCGGTACCGGAGGTGTCGTCGTGGGTATTGCTCGGTGCGATGGGATGCGCAGCCGGAGTGACGGCGCAGCTGCGGCGGTTGCGCAACGTCCGGCCGGTGCCGGTCCGAGTGGCTTGAAAGAACCTTCACTTTTGTCTTGTTAGTGAAAGCCCCCGGCACCCCGGTTGCCGCGGGCTTGTGGTTTTTTAAGGCAGCAGTTTGGGAAAGGGGGGACGCAGGAACTACCGCCGGGAGGTTAGAGGAGCGCCGGCGTCCCGCCGGTAGAGGGGAGACTTCGCCGCGCCCATGAGGCCGAACCGGTGCCGTGGGCTGCCTTCCGCGTTGCGGACGCAAAGCCGTCCGCGCTACCCCGTCGCTCGCTCGGGGCGAGCTTGGGACGGCCTCGCCGGGGAAACCGGCGGTGGCGCCCGTCCCGTAACGCTGCGCGGGCCTTCGCCCCACAAGCGACTTTCATCGGCGCACCTCATCGTCGGCGGTGGCGGAGCACCAGCCCTTCCAAGCATGACTCGCGTCGGGCTTGCCGCGCTGGGGTCGTGACGAAGATCGGGTTAGCGCCTCCGCGGCTAGAGCCTGCCATGAACGGACGCAAGGCTCGATGCCGGTGTGCGCGCGACCGCTGATTCCGCAAAGGCTTCGGGGTCGTCCGACAACGCCTAGCGAGCTTCTACCCGCTTCAGCGGCTCTCGCGTAAGGCTCCCTTTGCGGCGGCCTGTAAGATCGACTCAGGACCTCAAGGTTACGACTGGCCATCCGATCTACGTGCGGGTTATCTAAGCCGAGAGAGGGGGTGAACGAGCATGGCCACAGGAAAGAAACCGGCGTCGGACGCCAGCAAGATCCTTCGTGACCCAAAGTCGAGCAAGAAGGAGAAAGAAGTCGCCGGATCGGATCTGGCGCAGGCAAAAGGCAAAGGTAAACGGAAGTAGTTTGGCTTTACCGTCGAAACGACGACTGGGTGCCGGTGTGGAGCGTCATCACACACCGGCCGGGTGCTCCGCGGGAGACGCCACAAGCGGGGACGGGTGCAGGTTTTACTTCGTGCCAAGCCGCTACTTGCCCCGGTGCCGCGCCTTGAGGATCGCGTCGGCCCTGGCCATTTCCTCCGCCGTCACGCCGCTGGCCGCGCAAAAGGCGCGGAGCGCGCCGTTCATGCCTGCGGGCGTGGAGCCTGCGAAAGGCAGGACCACCAACGTTCCCGCCTTAGTCGCGACGGTGAAATGGGTGGCGGAGCCGCGGCGCGCCAAGCCTTCGTCCATCAAGCCCGCCGGGTCGCTGCCGGATGTCGCGTGGCAGTTGGTGGGAATGGTCCCGCCGTGAGCGGGCTGTTCAGGCGATTTCAGTCCTCCGCAGGTCAGTCTTGCCATGAGGTCATACGAACAAACCTTGGGGCCACGGGCAAGCGGGCCGTCGCCGGCCGGAAGGCGGTTGAACAGGGACCATAAAAGCCGGACCCGGCGACACTTTCGTTAAGGACGTCCACCAGCCAGCCCCTACGGCCTTGACCCCCTTCGCTCGGACCGCATTAACGCCTCACCCCACCGGCGTTCGCCCAAACCCCTCGACCCTGAACACCAAGAACCGTTGGGCGAACGCCGGATGGGGCAAGAACGTTGCTGTCTTTCTGCTAAACGACGGATTGCCCTGATCCGCCTGTTTCCTGCGCATCGACCAATTCGTCGACGGCGGCGACGAGCTCGTCGTACTGGACGTAGAGACGACCCTCGCCTCCGCGGGGTTCAAGCCAATAAACCTGCCGCCCCTGCTCGTCGCGCCGGGTGGAGATTTTCGCACCGGCCTGCTTGGCTCTCTCTTTTACATCGTCTCCAACGGGGCCTTCGTACTCGCGGTAAGTCGGGTCGCTGGGATCGGTGGGGTCGCTGGGGTTGCTCATAGCCGGCAGTTTAACCCGACGGTCAAGCCCAGCCGCAGCCTGGTTCACCCGTGGCGCTTTTGCCTGTTTCTGCTTTTTCGATTGAAGCGGCTGGCCTGCCTCCGCTAGTACTCAAACGAACACTTATTCACAGCTCCTTGCCATGACCCCAACCACGCCCGTAGCCCTGCAAGACGTCCTAAACCAGTTGGCCGAATCCGAAGGTGCGAAGCAGCGGGCGTGGAGGGTGTTACGCCGCATCCGTAACGCCTTGGAACGGTGGCACGGGGACAAATTGCCGGATGCGGGAGCACGGTCGTTGGAGGACGAAGGCGTCGTGCTTTTGGTGCTTATGGACCACTTGTTCACCGAACGGGAAATGGCGCGGCGGGAACTTTGCGCGGCAACCCGCCGGTTTCTGAGGACGGCGTCCGAAAGCGAAGGTCTGCCCGACCGGCCCGAAGCTCATCAAGCGGTGCTAAGGGCGTTGGAAAACGCCGACAGATTCGTGGGCGGGTGAGGTGACGCTTACGGCCCCACGCAGGCCCTTTAAACCCCGACGAAAATCGAAGGTGAAGTACGGATACGTCGCAGCCTACCGAGTACAAGCTTTGCGCTTGGACGGCGACCCGGCCCGCCCCTTTGTCACTGGCCATGACCACGGTTTTGAGGCTTTTGTCACGTCCTCGCCAAACGAACTTCTCGACGAGGCCGACTTCGACCTGGGCGTTCGAAACGCCGTACCGCGCACCATGTTCCATGGCGACCCTCGCGACCCGATCGGCCTTGCGCAGGAGTTTGCAGCGAAACGCCAAAAGGATCGCGCCGCGCAAGGTTCAAACTGCTACCTCGTTTTCCAAATTCTTGGAGGAGACCCCGAGGCAAAGGTCGAATCGCAGGGTGAGCGCGGCGGTGAACTCGGCGTACGCCTCAGGAACGCCCGACAACGCCTCGCGGGCCTTGAGCCACTTCAGCTGCTCCCGCTTCAAGGGCGCGCAATCGTCCGTAAACGTCATCGAGCGCAGCCTCGAGGCGCTTGCCGCCAGACGCCTGACCGGGGTGGGTCGGCGGGCTAGAACCTGCGACTATGGGCACGGCGAGGCGGGCAGCTTGCGGCTGGCGGCGGTTGCTGGGCGTTTTGGGAACGCTGGCGGTGTTGGGTGCGGGCCACCCGTTGGCCACGCTCCGCTACGACGTGACCGGCCGGTTCGGCGCGGACGCCACCACGACGGCGTGGTCGGCTCCGGACGCCTCCTTCGAGTTCTCCTTCGACCTGGCGCAAGGCGTGCCCGTGAGCGTGGGGACGCACTTCGCTTTCGACACCGACGCGTTGAACCTGCCGATTTCCTTAACGGCCGGCAGGCCGAGGGCGCCACTTTTGCCAGCAACGACAACCCGGACCTGCGTTTTTCTACGGCCCGGGACTTTCATGGCGATGACTTCACCTATTTCTCGGTCGACCTCGCCCCGGCCTGAGCCGCACGTTTTGCGGCGCAAGATCGAAGGGCGGCTCCGCTCGTTTCGCCTTCGGCATCATCCCGCCTCTGTTCTACCCACGCTTGGGTGGGGATGGCGGTAGGCTGACGTGATTCGGTGCGGACGTCAGCATCAGCCCAAGCGGGGCCACTCCACCGACCTCTGGCGCGCATCGGCAGCTCGCCTTGAGGCGAGCCGGTTTAGCTGGACGGCCGACTCTGGGGCACAAGCAGGGGGCAGGAACTCGACCCGTCCAAAATAGGACCAGCCCTTCATCCGCAAGTGGGGCGGTCTTAAGGTCGGCGCGACTCAGACGATAAATCTGAGTCAGCACGCATCGGGTTCTGCCAAACTTATGTACTACTTAGTTTATGTGAGCGCAGCCACCACCCCATTCTCCGAAGGGGAGCTGCTGGAACTCTTGGAAACCAGCCGGCGCAACAATGCCCCGCTGGGCATCACGGGCATGTTGCTCTACAAAGACGGCCGGTTCATGCAGCTTCTGGAGGGCCAGAAAGAGCCCGTGTTGAAGCTGGTTGCGAAAGTGGCTGCGGATCCGCGCCACTGCAAGCTGACCGTGCTGTTGGAGGGGGAGCGAGCGGGGCGGGAGTGCGGGGCTTGGTCGATGGGCTTCCAGCGGTTGGACACACCGGATGCTCAACAGATACCCGGGTACAGCGACATCTTTCATGTGCCGTTGGACAGCGAGAGCTTCGCATCCAACGCCTCCCAATGCCTTCGGATGTTTTTGGCGGTCCGCAAGCCGACGGCACAGAATGCGCAACAGCTCGAAAGCGTGGATCGATACCGATACTGGGGTGCCTCGCGTCCGGTCGCTTCGTGACCCTAGCCTGCTGACGCAACCCGGGTTCGGTTTCCGCTGCTCAGCAGAGGCACGCTACAGTTGACTTCAAAGCAAGGAGAAATCGTGCCAAGCCGAGGCGTTCGGGCGCGCGAAGGAGGCAGAGAAGCAACCCTGGTCACTGAGGGCATGCCTTGGCAGGCCGCCACGCGCCGGCCAGGCGTCTCGAAACGCGCTACCTCGCCCATTTCCTGCAGCGAACTATGGCACCTTCGTGCCGTTCCTGCCGGTTAATTACGACCGCGCCCCTTCACGGCAGCGCTGAGTGCCGCGTCCAGCGGGTGCCCGAGTTGCCCGACGCTTGGTGGGTGACTAGCTGCAGCAATCTCACCACCGTCGATGCGCCCTCGACGGCCTCAGGACGTACCTTTTGGGTGTCGGGGCCTTAATCGGGATGTGATATATCCCCGAAAGCAAGGACAGGGCTGCGGGTGTTTGGTTCGGGCGGAAGTTGGGCCCGTCCGGTTTGGGCGCGGACGGCGCGTGGGCGGACTCCCGGGGCGATCGGTGGTCCAGGCCGCGGTGCAGCCGGACGGGGTTGCGGAAGGTTTCCAGGCGGGCGAAGGGGAAGCCGGCGGGCCCCGGCGCGGTCGCGGGCGTCACGCCCGCGAAGCGCTCGGCCTTGAGGGTGGTGAAGAAGCCCCTGACGGCGGCGTCATGGGGGCGGTCGGGCCGACCCATGCCAGGGGGCGCGCCGCGTGGGGGGTGCGGCTTGCGGGTCAATGACGGATGGACCAAGGACCCGCGGCCAAGGGCGCAAAGCCCCTTCCCGCACGGC
>CAXUNV010000030.1:0-15178 GCA_964252355.1 uncultured Chthoniobacterales bacterium
CAAAACCCGCCACGGGCTTTCGTTCCCGCACGGGAAGGTCCAAGTCGGCCAAGGAACGAATCTCGCCGCCCTTGTCCACCGGTTGGTCCGCCAGATTTTCCTCCGCGCTGTTCTCGAGCCAAACGCCCGGATGACCCAGGAAACGCCAACCGGCTTTGTCGCGGTTGCCCCCGTAGATCGGGTCGGCGAAAAGCCCTTCCTGCAGGTGGGTCCGCGCCAGTTCGAAAAACGCGCTGGGATCAACCGCGCGGAAGGCGGGCGCGGCGCCCTTCTCCAAAGCGGCAATGAGTTCCTGCTGCTCGGCCGGGTCTGCGCCGGCGAAGGGTTTGCCGAAGCGGCTTTGCGATTCGGCATCCAACGCGTAAGCCCCAAGCCGGTAAGTCTCCAGGTGGTGGGCGTACGCACCACTCAACGCCCGGTCAAGGTAGGCGAGCACGCCGATCGACGAAGCGCCGGGTCCGTTTTCGTCGGCGGGAAACAGTCGCTCAAAAAAGGCGTCCAGCGTCAGGGCTTCGGCAAAGTTCAAAGCCGTGCAAGCCTGGCGTGAAAGGGCGGGCTGCGGGTCCATGTTTCTGAGGGGAAAGGATTAAGCGGGCGGATTGAGTTTCAGGCCGAAGGGTTCCGGCCGGAAAAGCCGCTCGTCCATGGTCTTGAGCTTGGCGCTGACCCGCAGCGGCACGTCCGCTTGGCCCAACACGTCGCGTTTCAGGTCGACCCCCGGGGCAACCTCGACGACGGTCAGGCCTTCGGGTTCGAGCCGCAGCACGCAGCGCTCGGTGATGTAGAGCACCTCCTGGCCTTGTTGCTGCGCCCGCCGGCCGCTGAAGGTCACGTGCTCGACTTCCGGCACGAACTTGCGGTTCTTACCCTCCTTGGCGATGCGCAGGCAGCCGTCTTCGATCCGCAGGTCCAGGCCTCCCGCCGTGAAATAGCCGCAGAAGAGGATCGCGCGCGCCGTGGCCGTGATGTCGATGAAGCCGCCGCAGCCGGCGGTCACGTGGGGCCGGAACGCCAGGCGGGACACGTTGACGTTTCCCTCTCCGTCGACCTGCAGGAACGAGAGACAGCTGCGGTCGAAGCCGCCACCCTGGAAAAAGGTGAACTGGTCGGGAGAGGGGACGATCGCATCCGCGTTCGAGGCGCACCCGAACGCAAAGCCCAACAGGGGCATGCCGCCCACTGCCCCCTGTTCAATCACCCAACTGACCTCGCCGTGCAGGCCTTCCTCCAGCAGGATGCGCGGCACCAACGCGCAGATGCCGAACCCGAGGTTGACCACGTCGTCCTCACACAGTTCCAGGGCGGCGCGCCGAGCGATGATTTTGTCCGCGCCCCACTCGATGGGCTTGAAGTCCCACAAGGGCCGGAAGACCTCGCCGCTGATGGCTGGGTTGTGGGGTGTTTGGGTGGTCTGCTGCTGGTCCGGGTCGACCACCACGTGGTCGACGAGCACGCCGGGCACCCGGACCTGTTGGGGCCGCAAGGTGCCGAAAGCCGTCAGGCGCTTGACCTGGGCGATGACGATGCCGCGACCGTTGCGGGCCGCCAAGGCTTGGTCGAAGGCGCCCAGGTAGGCACCCTCGTGCTCGAAGGTGAGGTTGCCGTGCTCATCGGCCGTGGTGGCCCTGATGATGGCCACGTCGGGCGCAATGGACGGGAAAAATAGCCATTCATCGCCTTCGAAATTGACTAGGCGCACCACCTCCTCGGCAGGGCTGCGGTCGTTCATGCGCGCGCCCTGGCGACGGGGATCAACGAACGTATCCAGGCCGACTTTCGTCAGCACGCCGGGCCGGCCTGCCGCCGATTCGCGGTGCATGTGAAACAGGACGCCGCTCGGCACGTTGTACGCCTCGAGTTTGTTGTCGACGATCATCTGCCAGATCTTCGGGCTGGGCATCGACGAAGGGCCGCTCGGGAAGGAGCCGGCGATGACCCGCTTCAAAAGACCGGGCTGGGCCAGGTGGTCGATCCCGGGAATGCCGTACATGTCGCCCGCGGCGATGGGGTGGAGGCTCGTGAGCCCGCGGGGACGGCCGCGTTGGGCAAAATGCTCGCCGATGGCGCGCAGGGTTGCGTCGGGGCAGCCCAAACCGCTGGAGGAGCTGACGGTGATCACGGCGTCGTCGGGGATCAACTCACCGACCCGTGCCAGGGGAATGACTTTGGATCTTATCACGAAACGTCAGGGGAATTGCGTTGGCGCTGGTTGGGGCTAGAAAGGCTTCAATTCGGGCTGGCGTTCGCCCCCGTAGGCGGCCCGCGCCCGGCGCGCATCGGGCCCCGGCATCGGCCGGGTGAGGTCCGGCGCCTCCACCGTGGCCATGACGCTGCGATTTTGGAGGTGGTCGGCGACCCGGAGCGCCTGGGCGGCGATCGTCAGCGCGGGGTTGACGGCGGCCGAGGAAGGAAAAAACGAGGCGTCGACCACGAAAAGGTTGGGGACGTCGTGACTCCGGCAAAACGGGTCCAAGACGGATTGGGACGGGTCCGTCCCAAACTTCGCCGTGCCGCACTGGTGGGAGTTGGTGTCGATGCCCATGCGCTGGATGAGCACGGTCGGGTAACCGGCCCGCCTCAGCATGCGCGTGGCGGCCCGGATCAGCCGGTCGTGGGCGCGCAGGTTGTTCGGGAGGAAACGGACTTCGATCCGGCCGCCCGCCCCCAGGGTGACCCGGCTTTCAGGGTCCGGCAGGTCTTCCGACATCACCCACCAGTCGACGCTCCGGTTGGCCACCTGACGAAGGACCGCTTTGGGCACGAGGGGTTGCTTGGCCGTCAGCATCCCGGCTTGCAGCTTCCCGAGCAGCTGCAGGTTGCCCAACGGGAAGCGGTCGCCCTCTTCGCCGTGGAAGTAAAAATCGTTGACCGCCATGGTCTTTTGAAACGTCGTCGGGTTAAGCCGGAAGGGGTGAACGGCCATCAAGGCCGTGTTGTTGTGGACCATGTAGTTGCGGCCCACCAACCCCGAGGAATTGGCCAGTCCCCCGGGGTGGCGATCGGAGGCGGACCGCAGCAGCAGCGCGGAGGAATTGACGGCCCCACAGGCCACCACAAACGTCGCGGCCTGGACTTGGGAAACTTCGCCGTCGCGCTCGACCTCGGCGGCCGTGACCCGTTTGCCCGAGCCGTCGGTGAGCAGGCGCCGCACGTAGGCGCGGGTCAAGAGCTTGACGTTCTCGCTCCGGAGCGCCGGGCGGACGCAGCAAAGGTCCGCCTCGGCCTTGGCGTGCACTTGGCAGGGAAAACCGTCGCAGGTCTTGCAACGGATGCAGGTCCCGTCCGGACGTCGGTCAATGCCCAACGGCAGAAAAAAGGGGTGCAAACCTTGGCGTTGCAGCCGGTTCTTGAGATCTTCGATGTAGGGTTCGTGCGGTACCGGTGGGAAGGGGAACGGCTCCGCACGGGGTGGGTCGGTGGGGTCTGCACCCACTTCGCCGTGGACGAGCAGCATCCGTTCCGCGCGGCCGTAATACGGCTCCAGTTCGTCGTACGTCACCGGCCAGGCAGGCGAAACGCCTCCCTCATGTTCCACTTCCCCGAAATCTGCCTCGCGGAAGCGCGGCAGGGCCGCCCCGTAGACCTTGGTGTTGCCGCCCACGAAGTAGTGCACCCCCGGTGAAAACGGCCGACCCGCCTGGTCAAACCACTGCTCGTTGGGTTTGTATTTCTTCCGGTCGAAAACCGCTTCCGGAATCCAGTTGTCGGGTTCGGAGGGGAGGTAATCGCCCCGTTCCAAAAGCAGAATTTTGAGGCCCGACTCGCGCAAGGCGTACGCGAGCGCGCCACCGCCCATACCAGTGCCGATAATGACCAAATCGTACGTTTCCATCAGATGAAGGGAAGGCAGGGCTAACCTTTGACCGAACCGGCCAGCAACCCCCGGATGAAGAACCGGCCGAGGAAGATGTAAACCAGCGCGGTCGGCAGGGCGGCGATCACCGCGCCGGCCATCACCACGTTCCAATCCACGGAATAAGAGCCCGAGAGATTGTTCAAAGCCACCGTGATCGGCTGCTCGCTGGGGTTGGGTAACACCGTCACACCGAATAAGAAATCGTTCCAGATGTTGGTGAACTGGAAAATCGCCACCACGACAAACGCCGGCGCCGACAGCGGCAGCATGACGTGGGTGAAGATCCGGATGAGGCCCGCACCATCCAGGCGTGCAGCCTCCATCAACTCATCCGGGATGTTGGCGAAATAGTTCCGGAAAATCAGGCTCGTGATGGCGATCCCGTAGATGACGTGCACCGCGATCAGGCCCTGGATCGTGCCATACAGTCTGATCTGTTGCAGGAATTGGATGAGCGGAATCAAGATGCTTTGGTAAGGGATGAACATCCCGAACACCAACAAACCGAAAAGCAGGTTCAACCCGCGAAACCTGCACTTGGCAAAGATGTAGCCGTTGATGGCGCCCCACACCGCGGAAAGGACGGTGGCGGGGATGGTTAACTTCAAGCTGTTTCCTAAGTTAGGCACCAAGCGGCTCCAAGCTTCCCGAAAACCTCCGCCGCTCAGCTGTTGGGGCAGGTTCCACATGGTGGAGAGGCTGACGTTCTGGGTCTGCTTCAAACCGGTCACCACCATCACGTAGATCGGCATCAGGAAAAAAGCGGCGCAGCCAAGGAGGATCGCCAAAATCAGGTAATCCCAAACGTTTTTCGGAAACGCTTGGCGGAACGCGTAAAACGGGGAGGAGGTCGTGGCAGGCATAACTACCGTTTGCGGAGGTTGGTCCAGAGGTAAGGAACGATGACCAGGCTGACCAGGACGAGCATGACGACCGACGCCGCCGCGCCCAGGTTGTATTTGGTCGCTTTGAAGGTCTGGTCGAAGACAAAGATGCCGGGAACGTCGGTGGCGAAGCCCGGCCCGGTGCCGGTCATCGCAAAAATCAGGTCAAAGATTTTGAGCGAGACGTGGCCCAAGATGATGGCCGTGCTTACGGTCACGGGCCGCAGCAGCGGCAAGATGACCTGGGTGTAGATCTGAAATTCGGTCGCACCATCAATGCGGGCGGCCTCGCGCAGTTCGCCGGAGATGGTCGCCATACCCGCGATGTACATCGCCATCGCGAAGCCGGTCAGTTGCCAAGCGGCCGCGACCACGACGGGGATGAGGGCCATGGGTATCCCCCATTGAATTGACTCGTGTTTGATGGCCGGGAAAATGTCCCCTAGCCAGCCGTTGAGCGAGAAAAGCACCGCAGGATCGGTCGTCCAGCCCGGTTTCAACGCCGGACCGCCCAAGGCGGTGATCAGGCGGTTGATGCCGAGCCCGTCGAAAAGCAGGTTGATGCCGGTTTCGGGGTTGAAGATCCAGCGCCAAGCGATGCCCGTGACGATGAACGAGAGGGCGTAGGGAAACAAAAAGACGTTCCGCAAGAGCGTGTGACCGATCAGCTTTCGGTCCAGCAGCATGGCCAGCACCAAACCAAAGCTGATCGACCCGGTGAGGAACAGGGTGGTGAAGATGAAGACGTTCCGCAGGTTGGCGTGCCAACGCGGCATCGCAAACATCTGCTGGTAGGTGATCCCGAACGGTTGGCGCAGGTCGAGGTTCAGGTGGAGCGTGCCCCATTTGGACAGCGACACCCAAACCGTCATGCCGATGAACGCGTAAACGAACACGATGCTCGCGATCATGGCCGGGGTGATGATCAGCGCAGGAAGCGCGCCCTCAGCCAAAGACCGCCAGCGCGGGCGCAGGCCCTTGCGGGGCGCACGGTGCAGTTGACCTTCATCATCAACCCTCGCCGCAGAACGACCCGGCACGAGCTCGGTGCGGGCGTTCGCGACGGCGGAGGGAACTTTGGCTTTCATGGATTGGCAGGACGTCCGTTTTGGCCCGGCGAGGTTTGGCGCGGGCGCAAAACCGGTTTCGGCTTCCCTGGGGCCAGCGACCGAACCGTCGCTGGCGCCGGGAAGCTTAGGACCATCGGAGGGGCGCCGGTCAGGGATTTGCCCAAACGGCAGCCGTGTGACCTTCTTTCTCGTTTCGGGCGCGAAGTGACCTTACTTCGCCATGTCGGCGTCCTTCGCCGCTTGCGCCAAGGCCTGCACGAAAGTGTCCGCGTTTTTGTCCACCACGAACGTGGTGATCGCGTCGTTCAACGCTTGCTGGAAGCTGGCCGGGGCCGCTTCGCCGTGCACGCCGCTGGCGAGCAATTTGTCGCCCGCAAACGCCTGCATCGACCAGTTGTGGTACGGGCCGAATTTGCTTTTGTCCACGTCCGTCCTGGCGGGAATGGAGCCTTTAAGCGGGTTGAAGGCCTCCTGGGCATCTTTGCTGCCGCAGGTTTTCAACCAAGCAACGCACTCCGCTTTGTGCGGCGCGCCCTTGGCCAAGGTGAAGCCATCGCTGACGATGATGAACGACCCGTCCGTGCCGGGATGAGCCACCCAGCCAAAGTCTTCGTTCTCCTTCATTTTGGCCTTGGCAAACTCGCCGTAGGTCCAATCGCCCATCGACGTAAACGCGCACCGGCCTTCCATCACGGCTTTGACCGCCTGATCCCAGCTCAAGGCCGAGTGGTCGCGGTTTTGGTAATCCAGCATCTTGCCGTAGGTCTGGGCGGCTTGCTTCACTTTGGGGTCGTCCCAGGCCATTTTCCCGCTGAACAGGTCGTTCCAGCCCTGCGGTCCGACCACGCCCAGCAACGTGTTCTCAAACAGTTCGGCCGTCGCCCAGATGCCGGAATCGCCCACCGCCAGCGGCGTGACCCCGGCGGCTTTCAGTTTGTCGGCCGCGGCGAAGAACTCGTCGGACGTCATCTTGTCGCCGACCGTGATGCCGTTCTTCTGGAGGACCTTCTTATTGTACCAGAGGACGTTGCCCCGATGCACGCCGACCAGCACAGCGTAGGTCTTGCCGTCCTTGGTCAGCAGGTTGACTAAGTCTTTGGGCACGACCTTGTCCCAACCCTCGCTTTGGTACAGGTCGGTGACCGGTTCACAGTAGTTGGCCGGGACGTATTGGCCCAGCAGTTCTGCGCCAGGGTGGGTTTGCCAACTGTCCGGGGGGTTGCCTCCAGCCAAGCGCGCCTGGAGCACCGGCCGGGCGGCCGAGCCGCCGCCGCCGGCGACGGTGGCGTTGATGATCTCCACGCCGGGATTGGTTTTCTTGTACGCCTGAAACAAGGCGTCGAGCGCGGCCGCCTCGCCGCCGGAGGTCCACCAGGAGAAGACTTCCAGCTTCTTCTCGTTGCCGGCGGCAAAGGTTGCGAAGGGGGTCTGGGCGACCAGCAAAAGCAGGAGCCCAGCCAGGGGGGAACGTCGGTTGCGTTTCATTTTAGTTAGGTTGGTGGCTTTTGGGGGAACCACCTGCCCCGGATCACTCCATCTCTAAGGGCTATCTGCGGTGAAGGGAAAAAGCGTCGGGCTCACGTGACCCGTTTGCCGTGGCGAGCGAAGGGGCCCGCGCCCCGCAGGACCCGCGCACCACCAGCCGCGGTTGCAAGATCACGGTCTGCGTGGGCGCGTCGCGCCGCGCGATTCGCGTCAAAAGCAGCTCCGCCGCCGTCTCGCCGAGTTGACGCGGGGCCGTGTCCACGGTGGTGAGGCCTGGAACGCTTTGCGCCGCCTCTGGGATGTTGTTGAATCCGACGATGCCGAAGTCGGTACCCGGTTTGATGCCCGACTGCTGGAGCGCTTCCATCGCACCAAGCGCCACCACGTCGTTGAAACAGAGCGCCGCCGTCGGCGGGCGCTCCCGTTGCCAGAGGGTCTGCACGCCGTCGTAACCGCCCCGGCGGTTGGGAACGGCCGGCACCACCAAAACGGGATCAAAGGTCAGGTTCCAGCGCGCCAGGGCTTGACGGTAGCCATGGAGGCGCTCCGCGCCGGTGGACCGCTGCGGGTTGCCGCCCAGGAAGGCGATGCGCCGATGCCCGATGCGGTAGAGGTGCTCGATCGCCAGTTGCGCCCCGTGCGCGTTGTCGATGCCGACATAATCCAGTCCGGGGGTTCGCCGCACAAACGCCACCGCCGGGAGCACGCCACCCATGTTGAGCGGCGCTTGGGGCGACTCCCCCTCCAGCGACGGGCAGATCAAGAGGCCGTCGGCTGGGAACTCCCGCATGGTCTGGATGAGCCGGTCCTGCTTCGCGCGATCTTCGGCGGTGTTGCCCAGCAGGGTCACCAACCCCGCCGTCGCCAGCCGTTCTTCGATGGCGACGATGACTTCGGCAAAGAACGGGTTGGTGATGTCGGAGACGATCAGGCCAATGGCGTGGGATTGTTGCAGGCGCAAGCTGGCCGCGCCGCGGTGGTAGACGTAGCCGAGTTTTTTGATCGACCGCAGGACCCGTTTGCGGGTGGCCTCGGCCACGGTCGGCACCTCGCGGATGACCAAGGAGACCGTGGCCCGGGAAACCCCCGCATCGGCCGCGATATCCAGGAGGGTGGGCCGGGCGGACGGGCGTTTCCCGTTACGGCTAGAACGATCTAAAGGGGAGGTTTCGGGAGTTCGGTTCACGGGCGGCGACCGACGATGACTCCTCTTTTAGATCGATCTTATTCCGCGCGCAAGCGCTTTCGTCGCGCTTTTTTCCACCCAACCCGGCGCAAAAGGGCGTAGCCCCTGCCTACGCGGCCTGCCGCCGCCCTTGCCCAAAGACCGGCTCACCCCGGGCCAGCCCGGACGTCGATCCCCGCTGAGCGTGCCTGAAAACGCCCGCGGCGACCTCCCTCGCGGAAGGTCGACGCTCTTCGGCTTGCAAACGGGTGCGTCGAACCATGGCAGGTCGACGGACATCCGAAAGCGGACGGCGCGCTCAGTCGTTGTCTTCGCGCTTGACCTTGACTTTCTGACCCGTCTGGCGGTCGAGGTAAACTTCCTTGTTCCCCTTCTTTTCCAGCAGCTGGTAACGGCCGGAGTCGGTCTGCACCTGGTGGTAGGTCACCACCGCTCCTTCGGCCGGTTCCGTGGTCACCACCGTCCCTTGGACCGGTTGCGCCGGGGCCACGTTGGTGGTGGTTGTGGTGGTCGTCGTCCTTTGCGCGGGTGCCGAGACCATCGTCCCTGCTTCGTTTTGGTAGATCACGCGCGATCCCGCATCACCATTCACGGTCACCGCGTAGACGCCGTCCGTGCTGCGCATCACCCGGGTCACCGAGCTTGGGTTGGTGATACGCGTCTCGCGCACCACGGTCGTTTGGATTGCTTGCGGCAGGGTGCTGTATTGAATGATCTCGTCTGCGTTCGCGTATGTGAGGACGCCGAACGCCGCGGCAAGCAAGAGGGCTGATTTTTTCATGGTTCGTCTGATCGCGGGCGTTTTCGGCACGAGTGCCTCCGCTGGCCTTTCCGGCGGCAACGGCTTGGCCGGAAGGCGTCGCGGGCGGTACCGTCCCGGTACCCGCGGTAACTCCTTAGACGGCACAATGGCGGCGCGCATTTACCTCGTTGCGTAAAAAACTGGGCGCCCCCTCCGTGCAGCGTCTGTGTTGAACCTGACGCGACAGGCTTGCGTTCCCGGCGGGTTCCCGCCAAACTCCCGCCCGCGCGGTCGCTTAAGACCGGGCCAGCCAAGCCCCCGACTTCTCCAATCCTGAACCCCCCCTTCTGGACAGGCAACCATGACCATTCGACCCTTCTTCCTCCATTGCGTCGCGCCCTTGCTGGGCGCCAGCGCCCTCTGGGCAGCCGACCCGACGGCTTCAACGTCAGCCGCGACGGCGAGTTCCCCTCCCAAGGTCATCCTCGACACCGATTTCAACACCATCGGCGACGACGGCCAAGTGCTGGTGATGGCCAGCCAATTGGTCGCCGCCGGCAAGCTCGACCTGCTCGGCATTACGCTGGTCAGCGGCAACCAATGGCGTGACCAAGAAGAGGTGGACGCCCTCAAGGCCGTCGAACGGCTTGGCATCGACAAGCGCGTGCCGGTCTACCGCGGCGCCGTCTACCCGTTGCTCCACGACTACAAAGCATATCTTTACCAAAACAGCTTGGCGCCCGGGTACGATTACACCGGCGCTTACGCCAGCCCGCGCCCGACCCACAGCCAGTTGAAGGCGCCGCCCGACGGATTTGCCACCCACACCCGCTCCGTAGTTGGCGAAGGTGCCGTCAGGTTTCTCATCGAGGAGATCCACCGTTACCCGCACCAAATCAGCATCCTGGCCATCGGCCCGCTGACCAACCTTGCCCTGGCGTTCCGTGCCGACCCGACCATCATTCCGCAGATCAAACAGATCGTCTTCATGGGCGGGCAGGTCGACACGATCGGCAACGCCTACGTCGATGCCGGCGAGTTCAATTGGTGGTTCGACGCTGAGGCGGCCCAGGTCGTGCTCCGCGCCGAGGTGCCGCACACCGTGGTGCCGTTGGACGTCACCAACACCGTCCCGCTGACCAAAGAAATCTTCGATCGCGTCGTCAACATCCCGCACCCGACGATCGTGACGAAGCTGTACAAAGATGAGTTCGGAGGCTTCTTCGGCAACAAACCGCCATCGTACCTGCCTTACATTTACGACACCATCGCTTTGAGCGTCCTGTACGACCCGAGCCTGATCGCGCGGGACCAAAGCAGGTACCTCGACATCAACACCAACGAACTTTCGCCCGATTACGGCAAAGTCACGGGCTACTACGCCAACCTACCGTTTAACCTGCTCCAAAAATGCCGGGTGGTCTTCCAGATTGACAAACCGCGTTTTCTCAAGCTTTACGAAGACCTCTTGACCCGGCCCGTGCCGGTGACCTTGCCCGCGGTGGCCAAGCCCGACGGCGCGTCGCTGGCAGAGGCGGCCGGGGACGAAGCGGCCGATTGAGGGTGGGAGTCACCGATACCACCGCACCCCCTTATGCATGGTGGCCCGTCGCATCCCAGGACGGGCCTCACGAGCGGCGCGCACCGGTGCGGGCGGGGGTAGACGCCCCGGACAAGGGCGGGAGCCACCCCGTAGGCAGGATCCACCGAAGATCTGAGACCTACGTCCGGGTGACTGATCTTTCTTAAGCCACAGGAGCTCGCCACAAGGTGTACTGGCCCACCCGAAGCTTTGCGCGCTTTGGGTTCTCCAGGATGTATCTCCGGTATCTCTGCAGGGCTGCCACGTTGCGGACGATGTGATCGAACGATTCCGGCATCCAGAGCGGTCCGGTACGCCCAGTTCGCTGGGCAATTCCCTTTGCAGAGATGGCCTTCCAGCTCTGCAGCAGGTCGCTCAGACTGGTTTCTTGGTAAGGCTCGACCACCGCATGCACGTGGTTGGGCATGATCACAAACGAATCCAAGGCACACCGCCTCCCCTGATCACACAGGATTACCCCTGCAACCGTCTCTCGCACGGCAGGCTTGGCTAGGATGCAAGAACCCAGTCCCGCGTTCAACCAGCGTTCCACGGCTGCACTGAACAGCCGGCTATGGGCGGCGCGTTGCAGAGGCGTCCAGGGCTTAAGGTTGGAGGCCAGCCAGAGCCGGCGTTCCTGGCGGATCAGCTCCAGTTTTCGGCTGCAAGGAGTCGGCCAGACGAAAAGTGACGTAGTAGGTGCAACCCGCCTGGCGCCAGTGGGGCAGGTCTCGACGTCGTTTTTCGGTGGCGGCTCCGGGATCAAAGGGCTGGAACATGGGAGAATTAGGTAACAATATATGTAAGTGTTTGGAAAATTAAAAAGCCAACGTTTGACTTTCAACGTCGGCCTCAAGCGTGGGTCCGGCCCGCGGGGTCATTCCTGCCTTTGGCAGACGGGGCGTCTACCCCCGCCCGCATCGCTGCGCGAAGCGCTGCGGGCGGGCCACCGCGCCGCTCGTCGAGGCCATCCTGGGGGAGACCCGGCCGGCCACCGGCAACCGCGAAGCGGGCCACCGCGCCGCCCGTGGGGATCACCCTGGGGTTGGCCTGGCCGACCACCGGCAACCGCGCCACGCCGAACATTTCCCGTTGACAACCCGGGCCGAAACTCCGCCTGTGGTTCGGGAAGCCTGCGGAGCATCCCCACCAGTCGCCTCCCAAAGAACATGAACAGAGATCCAGCCGTCCTGCGTTGGGGTTTCCTCGGCGCCAGTGACATCGCCCACACGCGCCTGCTCGGTGCGGTCAACGCCCAAGCGGACAGTCGCGTCGTCTCCGTCTTGAGCCGCGATCCCGCCCGAGCCCGCGCGTACGCCGCGCAACACGGCATCGAGCGTGCGTTCGACAACCTCAACGCCTTCCTGGCCGATGAGGATCTTGACGTCGTTTACATCAGCACCACCAACGAAAAGCATCGCGATGAAGCCTTGGCGGCCTTGGCGGCCGGCAAGCACGTCCTTTGCGAAAAGCCGCTCGCCCTCAATCTGGAGGATGCGTCGACGATGGTGCGGACGGCCGCCGAAGACGGCTTGGTGTTCGGCACCAACCACCACCTGCGAAACGCCGCCACCCACCGGGCGATGCGCCGGTTGGTCCTTGACGGCACCTTGGGTGAAATCCTCGCGGTGCGGGTGTTTCACGCCGTCTACCTGCCGCCCCGGTTGCAGGGCTGGCGGCTCGACAACCCGGCGGCCGGCGGCGGCGTGATGCTCGACATCACCGTGCACGACGCGGACGTGCTCCATTTCCTGCTCGGCCGTGATGCCGAGGAAGTGACGGCCATCTCCGTTGCGCAGGGCCTCGGGCAGGGCGGGTTGGAAGACGCGGTCATGGGCGTCATCCGGTTTTCCGGTGGCGCGCTCGCGCAGTTCCACGACGCCTTCACGGTCGCCCACGCCGGCACGGGCCTGGAGATTCACGGCACCGAAGGTTCCTTGATCGGGCAAGGCGTCATGACGCAGGAGCCGACCGGCACGGTGGTGTTGCGCCGTCCCGGCCAGGAAGAGACGATCGACGTCGGCGAACGCGAAGACTTGTACGCCCACGCCGTCCGGCATTTCAACGCGGCGGTCCGCGGTGAAGGCCGACCGTTCGCCACCGGGCATGACGGCGTGCGTTCGCTCGCGGTGGCCTTGGCCGCCCGTGAGGCGGCGCAAACGGGTCGGCGCGTTCCGGTGCGTTACCCGTAGGTCCCCTTGCCCGCGGTTGAACCGTTCTTTTTATGAAAACCTCCTTCGATGGCCTCCTGGCGCAGGCACCCGTCATCGCCATCTTGCGCCGACCCAAAGTCGACCCGTACGCCTGCGCCGAACTCCTTTACAGCCGCGGCCTTCGCCTCATCGAAATGACCATGGAGTCTGATGGCGTGCTGGACGTGATCCGACAGCTCCGCCGTCCGGACGGCTGCCAATTTGGGGCGGGCACCGTGACCCATCCCGGACTTGCCCGCCAAGCCGTGGAAGCCGGCGCGGATTTCTTGGTCACCCCAAATTTCCACCCCGAGGTCGTCGCCGTGGCGCGGGAGGCCGGGTTGCCCATCTTTTGCGGGGCGATGACCCCGACGGAGATCTTCAACGCCGCCGAGGCCGGGGCGGACTACGTGAAAGTGTTTCCGGCGGGAACCCTCGGGCCAAAGTATTTCAAGGAGGTGCTCGGGCCGTTGGCCGGGACCAAGCTGGTGGCGACCGGCGGGATCACGCCCGACAACGCCGCCGACTTTATGGCGGCGGGAGTCCTCGCCGTGGGCGCCGGGGGTGCGCTCATCCCGAAACGACCTGGCGACTTGGCCGCAGCGGGTGACGTCGCCGAACGTTTGCTGGAGGCGGCGCGCGGCGCGCGCGCATGATGGACGCTCCCTTCGACGTGGTGACCTTTGGCGAGGCGATGGTCATGCTGTCGCCGTTGGACGTGCTGAACTTGGAGATGGCGGCCACGCTCCACCTGTCGGTGGGTGGTTCCGAAGCCAACGCCGCCATCGGTTTGGCCCGGCTCGGTCACCGGGTGACCTGGGTCAGCCGGGTGGGGGCCGACCCGTTTGGCAACCGCGTGCTCAAAGTCATCCGGGGCGAGGGGATCGACGTCAGCCGGGTCGAACAGGACCCGGCAGCCCCGACCGGGCTCATGTTCAAAGAGGTGCGCCCAGGCAATTCGTCAAAGGTGTTCTACTACCGCCGGGGTTCGGCGGCGGCGGACCTGCGGGAGGACCAGTTCGCGGGATTGGAGGCTCGGTACCTTTTCGTCACCGGCATCACTCCGGCCTTAAGCCCTAAAAATCGGGAGCTCACCTTTGCCATCGTCGACCGGTTCCGTGCCGCCGGCACGACCGTGGTGTTTGATCCCAACATGCGGTTCCGGCTGTGGGAACGGACGGAAGCCGAGGGCGTCCTGCGCGAGTTGGCCGGCCGCGCCGACGTGTTTCTGCCGAGCCAAGCCGAAGCCGAATTGCTCACGGGCACCACCGAACTGGACCGGGTGCGCGAGCGGCTTATGGGATACGGCCCGGCGCAGGTGGCGATCAAACTCGGGGGCGAAGGCGCGCGTTACGCCGACGGGCCTCGGCGTGGGACGGTGCCGCCTTTCCAAGTGCCCGAGGTGGATCCCGTGGGTGCCGGCGACGCTTTCTGCGCGGGCGTCATCTCGGGATTGCTCGACGGCTTGGAATTTGCCGACGCCGTCCGCCGGGGCGCGGCCTTGGGGGCGTTTTGCGTGAGTTCTCCGGGCGACTACGCCGGGCTGCCGACACGCGCCGAGCTCGACATCTTTTTGCAGGGCCATACCCAGCCGGGGAGGTAGGAGCGAGCGGGACCGAGCGCGAGCAATGGAAGTCATCCCAGGGCGGCACTAACGTGCGTTGGGGTGGGTTGGACGCCCCGTCAGACGAAGGCGCAAACGGTCCCAACAGCAGGCTTCACCTCGGTTCCATCCCGGCGTCGTCTCGTTCCTCGCCTCGCCCCACCGTTCTTTCGCTCGCGCTCGGTCCCGCTCGCTACCGCTCGCTCAACACCGCTTCCTCCAAAAACCGTCGGAACGCCGCCGGGCTACCCAGCCGTACCGCGGCCGCCGTGTGGCTCGCGCCCACCTTGATCGTCAGCAGGCGCGGCAAGCCGAGCCGAAACATCGTCTCGTCGGTTGAATCATCCCCGGCGCAAACGGCCAGCCCGTAATCCCCCGCTTCGTTGAGCAGGTTCGCCACGGCCGCACCCTTGGTCACGGCGGAGGCGCTGACCTCCACGATCTTTTTGCCGTGACGCACCTGGATCGGTTCGTTGGCCGCCAACGCGCCCAGTTCTTCGGCCAATTGGTGCGCCCGCCAGCTGCCGAACTCCGGGTCGGCTTGCCGGTAATGCCAGACCAGGGCGGTCCGTTTTTCC
>CAXUNV010000030.1:15188-18095 GCA_964252355.1 uncultured Chthoniobacterales bacterium
AAAGCTGCCGGGCGTCGCCTCTTCGTGCAGGCGGAGGATGCTGAGCACCTCCGGAATCCAGGCGTAACTCACGTGCCGGTCCAATTCCTCCCATTCCCGCTGACCGGCCCGCTGCAGGCACGCGCCGTGCTCGGCCACGAGTGCAATCGGCAGATCGCCCAGCCACCGCGCCAAATCTTCGCGGTCGCGGCCGCTCACCACGGTTGTACGCACCCCGGGGGCTTTGTCCGCAAGCCGACTCAGCAACTGCCGGACCTCCGGCGTGGGTGCGGCGGCGGCCGGCTCACGTTCGATTTCGCGCAGGGTGCCGTCGTAATCCAAGAAGAGCGCGAGCGGTTTGCCTTCCCGGACCGTCTGCCGGATCTGCGCGCGCGCGCCGGCCAAGTCCTCGTCGCTGCCGCCGCCGCCGCCGGTCTTTTCGGGATCAGGATCTGCCGAAAGGTCGTCCAGGAACGAACGCGCCCAAAACTGGGCGTCGCGCCGCAGTAGGCGCTCACGCATGACGCGGTAACGCGCGCGCTGGTCGTCCGGAACCGAAGCGAGGGCGTCGCCGATGGCCTCGGCGACGCCGCGCGCGTCGTAGGGATTTACCAGGGTGGCCCCCGAAAGCTCTTCGGCCGCACCGGCGAACTCGCTCAGGATCAGGACGCCAGTGTCCTCCTGTTGACACGCCAAATATTCTTTGGCGACCAGGTTCATGCCGTCGATCAAAGGTGTGACCAAAGCAACGTCCGCCAACGCGTACATGGCGCAAAGGTCGGGGAACGGGACCGACCCGTGGACAAAGTGGATCGGCGTGTCGCTTAAGGTCGCGTGCTTGCCGTTGATCCGCCCGACCTGCGACTCCACCTCTTCGCGCAAGGTCTGGTACTCCTCGATGTTTTCCCGCGAAGGCACGCTGACGAAGATGAAACGCACGTCGCCCGACCCATTGTGGTCGATGAGATACCGGTCGATCGCCTCCAACCGGTGCAGGATGCCTTTGGTGTAGTCGAGCCGTTCGACGGAAAGGACGATGCGTTTGCCGTCGTGCGACGCCCCGAACTCCTGGCGACGCGCTGCGAACTCGGGCGAGGCGAGCGTTTCGCGGAACTTCGCGGCGTTGATCCCGATCGGGTAAACTCCCAGCGCCGAGGTGTGTTGCTCCGTGCTGACCCGCGTCAGTTCGGACTCGATGTCGAGCAGCCGTTGCGCCGTCCCGCTGAAATGCCGCAGGTAACCAAACGTGTGGAAGCCGAGGCGGTCGGCGCCCAACATGCCGGACACGAGTTCCCGGCGCCGCGGGTGGAAGCGGAAAAGCTCATACGCCGGGAAGGGCGTGTGCAGAAAAAAACCGACCCGCAGGTGCGGGGCCTCCGCTTTGAGCAGCGCCGGCAGGAGCATGAGTTGGTAGTCGTGCACCCAAACGGTGTCGCCCGGCTTCGCGTGCGCCAGGACGACGTCTGCGAAACGCCGGTTGACCGTCTGGTACTGGTCCCACCACGACTCTTCGTAGCGGAGGTAATTGGGCAGGTAATGGAGCAGGGGCCAAACGCTGGAGTTCGAAAAGCCTTCGTAATGCCCGGTCGCTTCCTCCTCGGTCAAAAACACCGGCACGCACCCGTGTTCCTCGGCAAGGGTGCGCTCGATTTCGCGTCGTCGCTCTTCTTCGGGAAAGGCGCCTCCCGGCCAGCCGATCCAGCGCGCGGTGTACCGTTCTTTCGGCAACCCTTCCAGGGCGGCCACGAGTCCGCCGGAAGATTTGCGGATGCCGTCCGGTCCGACCGTGACCGGCAAACGGTTCGAGACGTTCAGCAAGGTCGTAGGCATGGTTTCTATGGTCGACCCTCGGCCCGCTGCTGCGCGCATGACAAATTGGCCAAATGGCAGAGCCCGGGACGCGTCCGCCATCCGGGGCGGGCCGGGCCCCCCCGGGTCACCCGCGAGCGCAGCGTCTGCTCGAAGGTGGGCATTCCGCCCGCCCCTCTCCCCTTCGTTCCCTTCATTCCCTTCTGTTCGGACCTCTTCGGAACCCGGAACCGCCACTCACTTGCCCACCAGCCGTTCCATCATGGCCGCTAGCGCCGTCCGCGGCAGGACGTCGCTCGCGACCTGGATGTTTCCGTCTCCAGGCACCCGCTCCGTGCGTCCGTAATCGGATCCCTCGAGCTTCACGCGTAGTCCCGCGCACCGCTCAAACCGGAACAGGTCGGGGCGTTCCATTGCCAAAACCGCCAACGGATCGTGGGGATGGTTGGATTCGGCGTTTCGAAACAACCACCAAGCCCGGATCTGTTGCGCCGCCAACCCGCTCACGGGATTCTCCGCCCGTTCCAGACGCCGGACGTCAACCTCGCGGATGATCGGGATCGTGGTCACGTCCAAGCCGATCGCCGTGATGGGCAGGTCGGATCCAAAGACGGTCGCTGCCGCCGTCGTGTCGCACCGGATGTTGTGCTCCAGCCGATCGTCGTAGAACGCACCGCCCATCAGGTAAAGGTGTTTTACCCACCGGCAGAAGCGACTTTCGCGCTCGATGGCGCGCGCGAGGTTGGTCAGCGGACCGATCGCCAGGATCTCGAGTTCGCCGGCCAGGGCTTCGGCCTGCGCAATCAGGAAATCCTCCGCCCCACCTGCGGGTTCCAGCACGACCCCTTCCAACCCCGGCACGCCTTCGCCCTCCATGCCCGTCCAGTAGACCTGCCGTCCCGACAACGGACGTTCCGCCCCGGGCAGGACCGGCACCTCGGGACGCCCGGCCAACGTACACGCCACCTTGGTGAGGCGGGCCCGCTGTCGGGTGTCGCCGTACACGGTGGTCACGCCGCGCAGTTGGAGGGTGTCGGAGCGCAGCAATAGAATCAACGCTAACAGGTCGTCGACGTCGCTGCCGATGTCGGTGTCGAGGATCACGGGTCTCATAAAGGT
>CAXUNV010000031.1:0-17882 GCA_964252355.1 uncultured Chthoniobacterales bacterium
CTCGCCCTCGACCGCGATCCCGCCGCGATCCGCGGCGGCGCCGCGCTCGCCGCACGCCATGGAGAGCGCCTGCGCCTCGTAGAGGCGCGCTTCGCCACGATGGAGGCCGGCCCCCGCCCGCCGGCCCCCCGCCAACCCCGATGGTTGCCCTCCTTTACCGTCTGGGGGTAAACGCCCCACCGCAGGCACGGTGGGCCGCAACGCCAAGGCCGAGAATGGACGCAGGTCGTCCAACGAACTTGTGGTGGCAAAGACGATGCGCTTGCCTGGGCCAGCGGATGGCGGCATGGAGATGGGCGGCTAAGGCCCGCGACGGTTACCTTCACAAGGTGCATCCGCAATTCACACCACTCATCGGCACGTTCCTAAGGTGGGCATCGACTCGCGCGGAGGTCAGGGCCGCGGTGGTCATCGGCTCCCAAGCACGGGGCGACGGGGAAGCCGACGATTTTCCGATCTCGATTTGGTCATCGTCTCGGCAGAGGCGCGCTACCTCCTTGAGGAGGACAGCTGGCTGAACGCCCTTGGCGTGCCGATCCTGAGCTTCCGTGAACGTCGTTCGGTGGGCGAGGCACTCGAGCGACGGGTGCTTTTTGAGCCCGGCTTGGACGTCGACTTCATCCCGGTCGCCGTGGAGGAGTGGACGGCATGGATGGCCGGACAAATCCCCGCAGAGGTCCTGCAGGTTTTTGCGCGAGGCCACCGCGTCATCTTGGATCGTGAAGGCGATGCGGGGGTAAGCTTGTCGGATCTCTGCCGCGGTTCTACCACGGTCGAATTGCCGGATGAGACGAACTTTCGAGAACTCTGCGCCGACTACTTGTACCACGGCCTCTGGACCGCGAAGAAGCTACGCCGGGGAGAACTCTTCATCGCCAAGACCTGCCTGGACTGTCAGATGACGCGTGCGCTTTTGTCCATGGTCGAATGGCACGCTCGACTGAGCGGAGCCAAGCAAGGCCAAATCTGGGCCCGAGGTCGCTTCCTTGAACAATGGGCACCACCCTGGATTCGAGAGGGGCTCCGGGCGTCGTCTGCCACCTACACGCAACCTGACCTCAAACGGGCGTTGGGCGTTTCCATGGGTTTTTTCGGGTCCGTGGGCGCGGATGTCGCCCGACTCAGCGGTCATGCGTACCCGAGCGATGCCCATGCGCGGGTCGAGCGCCTGATCGAAGAGGGGTGGCGCGACGCGTGAAATCACCAGCGGAACGCTGGCGGCAAGTTTCTCAAACTTAGACCCTCGTGATGATCGGCGCGGCGTCTGGCTGCGCGCCGTCCGACTGCACCCATTCCGCAGTGCCCGTCGCGAGGTCGAGGACGATGTGGGTCGGATGCTCACCCGACAAGGGATGGCCCGCCGGGATGAGTTGGGCGGCATTCAGGACGGTCGTGCCGGCCAAGGTTTGGCGCCACCGGAACCCATGCAACGCCCCTTGGCCGTAAAGGCGACTGCACGCCCAAAAATCCGGCCGAAACTCGCGCAGGAGCGCCCCGGCAATGGATTCTTCGTGCCCGATGGTGGCATCAGACGCTGGCGGGTGGTGGTTGAGCACCAGCCAAGGCAGATCGCCCGATCGCCGCAGATCCGACCCCAAACGCAGCGAAGCCCGTTTGGTTTCGTGATCCGTCAAATAACCGAGCGACGTGACTGCCAGCCTGCCAGAAACCACCTTTGCGGCCCCGTCCAAAATCCAACAGCCCTCGTCCCCAAGCCGCGCCAACCAGCCGGGCAACGGACCACGCGGGGTGATGGCGGCCTCATCCGTGGCGTCGTGGTTGCCCGAACAGACCGCCACCTCCGTTCGTTCTGCCAAGGCGCGCAAAAAACGCAAGCTCCGGTCCGCCTGCCTGGCCAGCGGCGCTTCGAGATAAACGTCGAGCAGGTCGCCGGCCAACGCCACCAACTCGTACCGGTGCGCCTCGCGCAACACCCACCGCAGCCAGGGCGCGTGTCCTCGCAGATCTCCGACCAGCAGCAAACGCATGCTTGGACCTGACGGTACGTGCGTTCACCCCGGCGGTAAACCGACGGTTCCCGGCCAGGCGCGCTTCGGTCGGCGGGGCTTCAAAAGCCGTTCGAAGCGCGGTTTTCGGAGACTCGCTTCAACTCTTGCAGCCACCGTTGATGGCTGGAGTGCATGATTTCGGGGCACTGCCCTCGGGCGTATCGCGCCGCTGGACCCGTCGCGACTTCTTCGAGGGTCACCCGGCACGTTCTCGGACCGGTCGAAGCAAGCAGCCAATTCTGGTACGTCGCGCAGAGGGGCCCACGGAGGGTGAGCGGCCCGTAAGTGAACCAGCCGAGACGGCTATACGGCACGCATTCGTACACTTCGCTGTCCACCTCGTGGCGGAAGAACTCGTCAAAGACGCCGCTATCCAGCGGCAGGTCGAAACCGCTCCACGTGAACCTAGTGTGCCTTTGCAGCACCTCAGAACCGCCCTTGATCTTGACCTTGCCCGCGTTGGTCAACCATCGCGGCCACCGCTCGGCTTGCACGAGGTGGTTCCACACCGCCTCGCACGGCGCATAGATGTCGACGCCGGTGTGCGCAAACATTTCCGACGAGCGGAGGGACATGACCGCGGGCCAATGAACGTCGGGCGACCGCTGGGCACGGTCCCGATCCACGATGTCCCGTGGGGCGGTGGAAGGGGCGGTGACGACGACGCCGGGCAACTCGATCGGTGCTTCTGCCGCAGACGCCGTCACGGACATACCCAGCACGCAAGCGGCGAGCACCCGCCCCACGGCCGTGACGATCGCCGTCCCGGCAAACCCATGCGTCGAACTCCGGAGGTTAATGGTTAGGCCACAAGCGACGTTCGACCCCGAGCTTTCCATCGCCGGAATTGTTCAACTTACCGGTGTGCCGTCGAGACCATCCCGCCGAAACCGGACGAATGGACACAAGGTCAGCACCGTTAGGCACGCCGTTGAGGCCGGCGAGCCTGCGTCGGCGTTTGACCGGTCACCTGCTTGAACACGCGCGCGAAGTGGTGACCGTTGGCGAAGCCGCACTCCCGGCCAACTTCTGCCACCGACAGGTCGGTGCGCTGCAACAGCAAGGCGGCCTGCCGCGCCCGCACCGCGTTCAGGTACCGATGCGGCGGCAGGCCGGCGTGCTCCGAGAACAGGGCGTGGAGGCGACTGCGGGATAGTCCCGCGTGCGCGGCGAGGCGCGCCAAGGTCCAGGGTTCACGAAACCTGCTCTGTAGAGCTTCGATGACCCGAGCCACGCCGGGCGGGGTCACCACGCTACGCCGACCCCGGTCGGTGACCTCGCGAACCAGCTCCAAGACGAGGGCGTCCAACGCCAACCGCACGCCCGCCGCTTGGTGGCGTGAGACGACGGTGTTCTCCTCGATGACCCGATGAAACAACTTTTCCAACCGTTGTGCTTCGTGCAGGTGGAAGGAGCGACTGAGGTGCTCGACTGCGCGCCATTCCGGATGTCGGGCCGCGACGGCCGGCAAGTCGAACCCGACGAAAAGCACGTGGTGCTCGGCATCCGCGCTGCGTTGCACCCAATGGTTGACGTGCGGCTGCAGGCAGTAGACCGACCCGGCGCGGAGGACAAACCGGCCGCGGGCAGTCGCGAACTCGACCTCCCCGCGGCTCAGGTAAAGAAGCTCCCAGTGACGGTGTAGGTGCGGTCCGAGCCGGAAACCGGGCGGTTCCCAAGTCTCGCCGCAGTCCGCCATTTCCGGGACGGTCGCTGCCAATTCGATCGCCCAAAAGCTCGCCGCCTTTCCTTTGGGCCTGAGGACTTGCATCGGGGAATCTTCGGCCAGACTAGGTGCCCATGCCGGACCTTGTCCATCCCGCTCGGCGTCAGGAAAAGGCGCTGGGCGGTAACGTCAGCGCGGCGGTGAGGGTAGGCGACACCGTCCGACGCCGGGCGATGGCGGCAACCCCGACCGTACATGCCCTGCTGCGGCATCTGGTCCGGAAGGGCTTCAACCGCGCGCCGCGTCCGCACGGCCTCGACGATCGGGGACGCGAAATGCTTTCCTACCTTCCCGGCAAGACGTGGTCTTATCCGTGGCGGATGGACCATCTGCGTCCGCCGGTGCTTGCCGGCGTCGCGCGCCTGCTTCGCCGGTACCACGACGCGACGGTCGGTTTCTCGGCACCCGCCGGCGCCATCTGGTCCGGGCCGGTTCTCGAACCTGCCGAAGTCGTGTGTCACAACGACGTTGGACCGTATAACGTCGTTTTTCGGCGGGGGCGGCCGTATGGGTTGATCGACTTTGACGGAGCAGCGCCCGGCCCGCGGGTTTGGGACGTTTGCTTCGCCGCTTATCGGTTCAGCGGGCTGTGCGACGTGAGCGCGCGTCCCCGCGACGCGGAGACGCTGGCGCTTATCGCCGGCCGGTTTCGCGCGTTCTGCGCCGCCTACGGCAGCGTCACGCCGGAAGCGGCGTGGGCCACCCTGCCCACCCGGTTGCATTACCAAGCCGCTTGGTTGCGAGCGCCCGAAGGCGAGGATGGTGAGACCCGGGCGCGCTTGGTGCGCGACGGGCACGCCGACTTCTTCGACCGGGAACGGGCGGCGTTGGAGGGGTTAAAGGAGTTGTTCCCATGCATTCACCACCTTGCCCGGTGATCCAAGCAAGGCGCGCGGCGGCCTCCCGGGCCTGCAGAAGCGGGTTCTGAAACGCCCCGGCGGCCGTCCCCATCCGACGGCAGCCGCCCGTGGCCGGCCGGCCGGGGGCAAACGCCCCACCGCGGGCAAGGAGGGGGCCGCTTCCCCTTTGGCCTCTGCCATTTGGCCTTGGTCATGCGCGTGGCGGCCAGCCCCACCGCAGACCCGGGAGACGCCGCGCGCCTTGCCACGCCGCCGAAAACCGGCCGGGAAGCCTGCACCGCGTTCATTTCGATCGGCGCGACCAACTGACGAGCGCAGCGACGACCGCCAGGACGGCTCCGGCCAGCAAGTTCAAGGTCGCACCCGCCGTCAAGCCGGTCAGCCGGGCCGTGGCGAGCATGCCGCCCGCCGCACCCGCCCGCGCCCGGGGTGCGGCCGAAAGCATGGTACGATTGTTCGGTGCTTGGAAAAAGCCGAAGCCCAGGCCGCACACCGCGATCCGCCAAACGATGTCCGAGGTAGAGGCGTGCGGCGGCAGGGTGGCAAGCAGCGCCAGTCCGGTCGCCAAGATCGCCATCCCGATACCCCCCAAGATGGCCGCCGGGACGCGATCGGAAAGCCGTCCCGCCAAGGGCGCCACCAAACCCAAGGCCGCCGGCCAGGACGTCATCAACAGGCCCGTCTGCACTTGGTTGCGGTGGAGGACGGTTTCAAAATAGAAAGGCAGCGCCAGGAAGGCCAGCATGTAAGCGGCGAAGGCGCAAACCGACGCCACCACGGAAAGGGTGAACACCGGGATCTTCAACAGGTCGAGGGGGATCTGGGGCGAGGCCGCCCTTGCCTCGCGCCGGATCAAGACGAACCCCGCCGCCAACGCCGCCGCGACTGCGACGGCGGCGATCCATCCCGCGCTTCCGCCGTGGGTAAAGACGTCCGCGCCGATGAAAAAGAGGCCGAACGCGAGCGCGTTTAACCCGGCACTGGTCCAATCAAAACGGTCGTCGATCCCATCCGAATGGGGCAGGGCGCGCGCGGCGAGCAGGGCATTGCAGATCCCGATGGGGACGTTGACCGCAAACAACCACTCCCAGGTGCCCACCGCCAGGATCGCCGAGGCGAGGGTCGGCCCGAGCGCCGCAGCAACGGAAACCACCAACGCGTTCAAACCCACCCCCCGACCGAGTTCCTTTTGAGGGTAGGTAAACCGCACCAAGGCGCCGTTCACGCTCATGACCCCGGCGGCGCCAAACCCCTGGAAGGCGCGCGAAATCACCAACGCCGGCAGACTGTGGGACAGGGCGCAGGCCAGCGAGCCGGCCGTAAAAACCGCCAAGCCCAATTGGTAGACGCGCCGATAACCGATGCGCTCCCCCCACGACGCCAACGGCAAGAGGGCGATCACGATCACCAGTTGATAGGCATTGATGACCCAAACCGATTCTGCCGGCGCGACGCGGAGCTGGCGGGCGATGGTCGGCAAGGCGATGTTGGCAACCGCCGAGTCGAGCACGGACATGCCGATCCCGATCGCGATGGCCAGCATGGACCAGTAGCGTTGGGGCGTCGGCAGGCCGTCGGGTTGCACCATCTCTCGACGGCAAACGGTAGACGCCAAACCGCCAAAAAGAAGCCCGAATCAGGAAGCCAGAAAACCAGAGCCGAGAACCAAGGAACCAGCAACTCCCCCTCCCCTACGGTTTGAGGCGAAAGATGTGGTAAGGCTCGGTCCGCTTGCTTTCGCCGTCGTGGCAGTCGATCGAGGGCGGGTACCCAGGCCGGTTTAGGGAGCCAAGGACCCAGGTTCCGCGATGTCCACAAAAGCCTGCCCAAGCTGGTGGAGAAGCTCCAACCGAAGGTTAACTACCTCAGGTCCGGCGATCAGTTCGGGGCGGCGCGGACGTGGAAACGCGACCACGGTTTCGTGAACAACCCTCCCCCTCACGACGATGGCGATGCGATCGGCCAATGTTAAAGCTTCATCAATGTCGTGGGTGATGAAAAAGACTGTGCTGCCGGCCTCTTTCCACAAGTCTTCCAGCACGCGATACAAGCGGTCGCGACGGACATAGTCCAGTCCGGTAAACGGCTCGTCCATGAGCAGAACGTCGGGTCGGTTCGCGAAAACCGCCGCGATGGCGACGCGCCGCCGCATTCCTCCGGACAACTGGCGGGGCCAAGCGCGGGCAAAACGCTCTAACTCGATGAGTTTAAGGTAATGCGCAGCGACCGCATCCCGCTCCCGTCGGGGAACGCCCCGCGCACGCAGGCCGAACGTGATGTTGTCTGAAACGCGCTTCCAAAGAAATAAAGTGTCGCGTTGGAAAACGACGCCGCGCTCAGGTCCGGGACCCGTGACCGGCCGGCCCACATGCAAAACCTCGCCCTCGCTTGGCTTAATGAAGCCAGCCAGGAGGTTCAACATCGTGCTCTTACCGTGACCAGACGGGCCTAACACGCAAACAAACTCGCCGCGTTGGATGGTCAAATTCACGCCGTCCAAGGCAGTGAGCGCCTCGTTCTGTCGCGGTCCCAACGCGAAACGCTTGGTGACGTTGCGGAACTCCACGGCGGGAGCGCTGCCGTGCGCCGATTTTAGCGGCATCTGTTCTGCGAGGGGAGAACCAATCCCTATTCCTGCCATTGGATCAACCCTTTCCCGAAGATCATCAGCAAGCCGTCGAGAACCACGGCCGCCAGCGCGACGCAGACGACCATCGCCAACAAGACTTCCGTATTTGACAGGTGCGCCATCGTCGCGATCACCCGCCCGGCGCCCTGCTGACCCCCGATGACCTCGACGACGCTCTCCATGCTCCAAGCCGCCGCCAAACTGACTCGAAGCCCTGAAATCAGGTCAGGCAGCAGCGCTGGGAAAATAACGTGGCGCATCTCGAACGCGGGAGGCGCCCCCAACGACAACGCGTAGCTTCGATAGCGCCCTGCAGCTTCGCGGCTCGACCGCAGGCCGACGCTCGCCATGACGACGCCGGTGAAGATCACGACGACGCCGGAGCGCACCAGACCGCCGTTCCCAAACCACTCCACTAAAAAAGGCAGGAGAATTAAGATCGGAACCGAACCGAGCACCACGAGGATGGGCGATACCATCGCGCGCAGCAGAGGCAGGAGCGGCAGCGCAACTCCGATCACTACCCCGGCAACTGCCCCCACCGCCACGGTCGCAAGCACGCTGAACACGGTGTAAGTCAGAGCATCGGCAAGACCGCCGGACTGCAGGTTCACGTATTGGAGGGCCGGGATGTTGGCCCAGTTTTCCACCACGGCCCGAGCCACTGACTCCGGACTTGGAAGCCGCAACGGATCCAGGCCAAGAGAGACCCACCACCAAATCAAAATTGTTGCCAATAACCCGGCGGTGCCGAGCGAGACCGTTGAGACGGTACGAGACCACCACCACGACGGATTCGACGAGTCCTCACCGTGACGAGAGGTGTTGTTGGAAACGGGAGGCATCGTCTTTACCAGATCGCCCGGCACAGCGAGCTTCAAGACCCCAACGCCGCTTTTAACATCCGGTACGCGTCCAGGTAGTTCCGGTTCCCATACTGAGTCGCGGCATTTGCAACCAGGGTTCGAGCGCTTTCCGGAGCGGATTCGGCTTTGGAAACGAGCGAATCGTAACCGTTCTTCAGGCCAGTTAGGTCGTTGTAAATCCTCGTGCCCACCGTTACGTCGTCCGGCGTGGCCTTTGTTCCGGTTGGAATCAGTCCTCCCCGAGCTGCGGCTGCAATCTGAGGGCCGTACACATTTTTATAATGGTAAGGGCTCGCGGTGTCCGTCCAAAACCGGGTTTGATCCTCGAAGGAAACCAACGGATCCAAGGTCTTCATGATTTTTCCCAGATCCTCCGGCGTGGTGTTTGTGCCGGCAACACTCCGCAGGTACGGGGCCTCGTAGCTGAGCGCTTTGGCCGGATCGGCTTTGACTTGGTCGATGATGCGGAACATCACGGACATGAAGCGAAGCACCGTTTCGTAATTCTTTTCCAGGTATTCCAAGGTGCAAGCTGGACCAGTGTTCCCGATGGTAGCCACCGCCCGAGGATCGCCAGGAGGAAGTCCGCTTAGGAGATCTTCCGTGCCGACAAGCCGGTACCATCCTTGATTCATCAGCTGCACGGTCTGCGCCGCGCCTGAAGGACTGGCGTAATCAAGCCGTTCCGAATTGGCAAGCTGAACCTGCTCATTATCCCCTAGGGCCTGCAAAGCCACGTCGCTGGTTTTGAGACCGCCGAGCGCGAAAACCGTGTTGAAGAAGTCGCGGTGGGCGCCGTCGTTGGCGAGGGCGACGCGTTTGCCCTTCATTTGCGCAACCGCCGCCGGCATGGTCTCCGTGAAGGGTTTTCCTTGGGAGGCAAGTTCACTGACCGGTTTCGCTTTGGTCCAAGGCGCCGCCAGGATGTAAGTACCAATGTAGGCGTCAACGAAGCCTAACATCGTGAGATTCTTGGTGTGGGGAAGCGAGGCAACTTTGATCGGACCGTACCAAGTCACAATGTCTAGGCTGCCCGAGCTTAAACGCGGCACCACGTCGGCGAGTTGCGTACTTTCGCCGAGCGGTTGCGGTTGAATGTCAATGCCGACGTCCTTAAAGAAACCTTGGCGCATTCCGATCACCAAAGTCGAGTGGTCGCCGTAGGGTTCTATCCCCGTTTTCACCGTCACCGTGGGCAGGTCGGCACCGGCGCTTGGCGTGAATCCTCCGGTTCCCGCCAAAGATACCCTTGGAATCACCGCCAAACCTAACAACGTACTTCCCATCAAACGAACCGCCTTCCGGCGAGAGAGCCCCGACTCTCTTTGGTGTTCAGAATCCCGATCGGTCATGCTCATATGCTGTCATTCTGCCTTTGTGAACCCCCGTGAGGGTGTCATTAGGTCTACTTTAGTAAGTCGCCCTGCCACCGCTCGCGTCGTACACCTGACCGGTGGTGAAACCAGCTTCGTCAGAAGCGAGAAAGTGAGCAACTGCCGCGATCTCCGCAGGCTCCCCCATTCGACCCATCGGCACCTTGGACAGGATGTAGCGGCGGGTCTCCTCAGGGGTCGCGAGCGCCATTTCCGTCGCCGTGATGCCGGGTGCGACGCAGTTCACCCGGATGCCATCCGACACCACTTCCTTGGCTACGGACTTGGTCAACGTCATTACGGCCGCTTTGGCGGCGCAGTAAGCAGACTGGCCGGGATTGCCTTCCTTGCCCGCTACCGACGCGAACGTCACTACTGTCCCACGGCGACGCCGGCGCATTCCTGGCAGCACGGCGCGCAGCCAATGGACGGTGCCCATGAAGTTGACGTCGAAGAGGTACCGAAAAGTTTCCAAATCGTATTCCCAAACCGGTGCTGTCGGTCCCACCACGCCGGCCGCAACAATCAAGATGTCGAGTTGGCCTAGCGCAGCTTCGACCTGCCTGTGCGCCTGGGCGACTGCCGCAGCATCCGTGGCATCCGCAGCGAACCCTTGCGCGTCATGGCCTTTGGCGTTCAGTGAATCCGTGGCGTTGCGGACTGAACCTTCCGACCGTCCGACAATGCCAACCTTCGCACCCGCACGGCAGAATCGCTCTGCCACGGCGTACCCAATCCCACGGCTACCGCCCACGACGAGAGCCCGACGCTCGGGGAGTTGGAGAAACCCGCCTTGGCCGACCTTTGCCTCCTTTGACGCACTCAATGCGAAGCTCCCGGTTCCGCGTTCGCCGAGAAAGTAGCGTAGGCAGTCGGCCGCATAGGGGAAGCGAACGCGTGCGAATGAAGCACGTCTAAGTCCGACGGAGTTGGTCCGTCTCCTCCCGGTTACAATCTCCCTGGTCGGTGAGGACGACGCCGTAAACCTCCCGTGCACGCTCCCGGCTAATCCAGCCTTCGCGCACGTCCTTGGCCACGCGGTCGCAATCCCGCATTTTTGGCAAGCCGTAACCGCCGCCACCGCACGAGATTGACACGATGGTCTCGCCTTCTCTCAAGGTGATCCGGTGCAGGCCGGGCAGCTCCACCAACTCACCGGTGCGTAACCGTCGAAAGGCATGGGCACAGGTGCCGTCCTGGCCACCATGGACGCCACGTGCAGGCACCTCGTGACCGTCGCTGTTGGTCATGACTTCGATCGAGCAGCCTACCGGGGCAAACTCCACGTAAGCACCCGGCGCGCCACGGGTGCACCCGGCACCTTCCGAGTCCGGGATAAGCCGCTGTTCGATCACCCGGATGGGATGTTTCCACTCGTCTATCTCAACGCTGTCTTTATGCAGCATCCCTGATGTGCCCACGTTGTAGGCCGTTAGCCACCCATCCTGCACAACCCCGGCCGGCCCTCCGGTCACGGCAAGGCAAAGCTGGTTAATGAACCTCTCGCCCGTGCGCGGGTCTCGCCCGGAGATCACCGCGCCCGCTGGAGGTTGGCATGGGCCGAATTCCGCCATCCCGACCCCTGCTTTCATCTCCGTCAGGCAGCGAAGCGTGGTGTTCGCGACCCGGTCCATTAAGTCGGAGGTGGCGGTCGAGCAGCTTGCAGGATGCCGCGGGATTCCCACGCAGCAATTCTCCCGGAGTAAAATCTCCAGACGTCGGAACGACCCCGCATTTGGCGGAACCTCGCCGCCGACGACGTAAAAGATCCCGATCATTGCCGCCGTGCGGGCGCAAGCTTCCGAGAGGTTTAGCCCGCAGGGTTGGCAATCCGGGTTGTCCCGCAGGTCGACGACGATCTTCCCGGTGTCCGCATCCACGCTCACCTCCACTTGGATCGGGATGCCCTCGGGGATTGCTTCGAAACCGTCGTGGCGGGTCGCCGCCACGTGGCGTCCGCTCGGGAGCTGCTTGATCGTCGCCTCCATGCGTTGCTCGCTATAGTCGAACCACTGACGCGCGTAAGCTTGCAGTCGCTCGATGCCAACCTCTCGCATCAGTTCAAGCACCCGGGACTCGCCGATGCGTACCGCACCTACCATAGCTAAGTAATCTCCCCACCACTGGTCGGGAACGCGGATGCGCTGACGGCACATTCGGATGATGTCCGGGTTATCTTGATAATCTTGCTGTATCTTGATGCAGGGAAAGATGAGCGCACCCTCTTCGTAAACGTCACGAGGGCGAAATGAGTAGGTGGTAGGTTCCGCGTTGCCGCAGTCGCCCTGGTGCGCTTTGGCAAAAACGGTGAACCGATGCACGCCGTCATCGTCGATCACCGGCACTAGCAAGGTCCAGTCCGCCGCGTGCGAGCATCCATGGTAGGGTGAGTTGTGGAGGAAGGCGTCGCCACGCCTGAAGTTCGAGTGAAACTGCTTCATCGCGCGGCACATGATGTCCGGCCCACTCACCACGTGAATGGGCAGGCTTTCCGCCCACGCCAGCAACTCGTCATCGGCTGTGAGGACACAACAGGAGAGGTCGTGGGCGACTCCTAACACACCAGTGCGCGCACTGCGCACGAGGGTGTTAAGCATCGCGCGCACCACGCCTTCAAAGCGGCTGTTGAACACCGCAAGTTCGACCGAATCAAGGACCGGTTCTGGGTTCTGTTCTAGGATCATGCAGCCTAAACGGAAGGAGAGGCGCAGTTGGTCAGCAAAATGGAGCCGGAAGGCAGGCGCTGGGCACAGGTCCCCGGAACCACGACGATGGTGGTGGCGATCGCCTCGATGACGGCAGGCCCAAACACCGCGGTTCCAGGCGCCAAAGCACCGGCGCGGTGGACGGCTCCCTGCACCGTGCCGATCCCGGGAAAGAACATGGGTCGAGCGGCCACCGGCCCGGCGTCCGGAGAAGTGATTGGCCACGGTCGGTCCACCTCGAGTTCTGGCAACTTAGCCCGCGCGCGGGCACGCCAAGTCACGGTTTCCACTTCCGCATCAACGTCGGCCACGGAGAGCACTTCTTCGTGCACCCGGTGGAATCCTGTCTTAAGCTTTGCAACGTCATCGGGACCGCAAAACCGGTCACCGGGTAACGGCACCTCCAAATCCCAGATCTGTTGCGGATAACGCGCCTCGACGGAAAAGGTAATCTCCGTCGAGGTCGCATCGGCCGTCACCGTCTTGAGGAATTCCGAGGCCCTTTGTTTGAGGCGTCGGAGCACCTCGTTAACCTTCTCTGCCGGAAAATCTGCCGTGGAGGCCGGCAACGTTTCGGCAAACTCGCCAGTCAAATCGCTGATTAAGGCACCAATCGCGCTCAACGCAGCAGCCCCTTCTGGCACAATCGCCTGCGGCATCTTCAGCCGCTGAAGGATCGTCCCCGCATAGAAGCCCCCAGAGCCACCGCCGACGACGACCGAGGCCGCTCGAGGGTCGACACCTTGGCTGATCGCAATATCCTCGATCGCGTTGATCATGCGTTCGGTGGTGACGGTGACGATCGCCGCTGCCGCCTCCTCCGCCGTGAGTCGGAGCGGCCCGCCAACGTGCTGCCTCACCGCTTGCTCCGCCCGCTGCCGATCCAGAGGCATGGTCCCGCCCAGGAAAAAAGCAGGGTCCACGTAGCCGAGCACAAGGCAGGCGTCCGTCACTGTCGGTCGCGTGCCTCCTTTACCGTAGCAAGCAGGCCCCGGCACGGCACCCGCGCTTTCCGGGCCGACGCGCAGCAAACCACCTTCATCAACCCATGCGATGCTGCCGCCGCCGGCCCCGATGCTTTTCACGTCCACCGAAGGAAAGCCGGTCATCGGTCCCAGATAGCTACGGCCGATGCGCGTCTCGCGGGTCCACGGGATCTCCCCACGCCGGACGAGACTCACGTCGAAGCTGGTGCCTCCCGCATCGGTGACAATCGCCGTGTCGACCGCGCCAACGCTCGCCGTGAAACGGCGTCCGGCCACCGGGGCTGCCGCCGGTCCTGAGGCAAGACTATGGATCGGCTTCAGGCCGACGTGATGCGCCGGCAAAACACCGCCGGCCGACGTCACCACGAGAACGCCTTTCGGCAGACCTTCTGCCGCCAGTCGCTCGCTGATTGAACCCAGGTAGGCGCCCATGAGAGGTTTGAGCGAAGCGTCGATCGCCGCCGAGGAAGCGCGGCGATATTCTCGGATCGCGGGGTTCAGTTCATGCGATAGCGTGAACGGGATGCCCGGCAGATGCTCGCCCAGGAGTTCGCCCACACGCCGCTCATGTTGCCCGTTCACCACGGACCAAAGCAGGCAGACCGCGACCGCCTCGACTCGCGCTGCAGAAGCCCGGTCGATGATCGCGAGGGTGGCGGCTTCATCGAGAGATTTTACAACCTCCCCACCCGGCCCGATGCGCTCCGGCACCTCATAGGTCAGACTTCGCGGTATGTAAGGCTCCGGGTAAGGAGAGCAGAAATCGAAGGTGCCCACCCGTCCTCCTTCGCGCCAGAGTAGGATATCCGGGTGTCCTTGCGTCAGGAACATGGCCGTTCGCGCCGTCTCGCCGTTAATCACGGCATTGGTGGCGCGAGTCGTGCCGTGGACAAACTGGACCGTCCTGGCAAGCAATTCGTGGCGAGTTAAGCCAAGGTCTTCCGCCGCAAGGCCGAGTGCGTGGAGAATGCCGCGCACCGGATCATCCGGCGTGGTCGGACTTTTGTAGAGCCGATTGCCGTTGACGATCAAGTCGGTGAAAGTTCCGCCGGTGTCGACGGCGAGACGGTACTCTTCGGGCATTTAGGACCACCTCGTCAGACGGTTGAGCAGCTTGCCTAAAAGCAGAGTGCTGATCATCGCGCACGCGACCACGATGAAGGCGACGAGTGCCAGAAGGCTGAATTGGTTGAACTGCTCCGCGAGCAGGACGATCCGGCCAAGCCCGTAAGGCAAGCCCAGAAACTCGGCGGCGACCACCGCCCCCCAAGCAAAACCAAGCGCGAGCACCACGCCGTTGTTGACTCTTGGCAAGGCCGCCGGCAGGACCACCGTGAGATAGGCGCGCAGGGGCGTTGCGCCGAGACTGCGTGCGTACTCCTGGTAGTAGGAAGGCACGGAGCCAATCGCGCCCAGGGTCGTTGCAAACGTGACGCAGAAGGTTACAAACCCGACGAACAGCACGGCCCCGCTTTCGGAGTTTCCGAACCAGAGATCAAAGAGCGGCACCAATGCAAGCAGCGGCAGCATCCGCGCGAGGTGGGCCGGAAAGGACATGGTCCTACGAAGGAGGCTCGACCAACTGATCGCGACCGCCAATCCGACGCTTGCCGACACCCCTAGGACCAAACCGGCCATGGTGCGTAGCATCGTCAGGCCGGAGTTCAGAACGAAGGCCAGGAACGCACCGCTCCACCTCGGTTCATTACCGGTGGCGGTGGCAGGGACGCCCCACCCCCCTGGCCAGTAGTTGGCCAACATTTTCGCGCTTCCTAAAATGTCGGGCAGGCTGGGGACGGTGTGCGCGCCGGACCGATTACGTCCAGCGAAAAGCGAAGCGGCCTGCCAAAGCAGCAGGAACGCGAGCAGGGCACCAAGCCACGCGGGCGACGAACCCTCACTTCCCGGCGCTTGGCCCTCCTCTCCAACCCTGTTACGCCGGTTCATTCGCGAGGCACGCCGACGCCCGGAGCTGGCAGATCTTAACGCATGGTACCGTTATCACGGAACTTTGAGCAGCATCGGCCGTGCCACAAGGGTCGCTGGGCGGGAAGCCGGTCGGTTGGCGTCCCATCGCGCCCGAAACTGGAACCAAAACGACACCCCATCGTATTTTTGAGCTCTGAGGACGGAATTAGCCACCAGATTGCGTCCCCGGCTCAGGTTTTACACCGCTCTGGTGCGCGCCTCCGCCCAGAGATCTCCGAATTTGTTCTACACCCGCCAAACGCTTCCTTCGATTTTGATAAGGTTATCAACATTGTGCTACTTCCGGCTGCCTTGAGGTGGAACTTGCGTGTGGCGCGCCGAGGGCAAACATCTCTCACACCCCGCCGTGTTTGCGTCGGCTTGGGCCAGGCCTCGCGAGAGCCGGCTCCGCGCCGGACTACGGCCAGATGCCGCCCGCAACGCTTCGCGTAAACGATGCGGGCGGGCCTGCGGCACGGGCGATCTGCCGTTCGCAGGATGAACCATGGGCTAGGCTCCCATGCGCGTTCAGCAAGCAGACCCAAATGGCCAGCCAGCCTCGGCGGGAGTCACTTTCCAAGAATCCCATCCGGATGGTGTTGATAAAACTCGTAATCGTGGTTGGGCACAATAACGTCCGCATGCGCTTTGATATAGCGTATGCCGGTAACCCACTCGTCGATGTTCCACACCGGGCCCATCGGCCATTCATGCCGGAGATTGCCGTAGTTGTAGAGGAAGTCGCTCGCGAGACAAACCCGACCTTGCCCAGTACGGACAAATACGACCATCTGCCCCGGGGCATGCCCACCTAGACGCACCAGTTCAACGTTCTCGGTGAGCTGAAGGTTACCCTGAACAGGTTCCAAGCGATCTAGAACGTCGGTGATCTTGTACGCCCACTCACGGTAATAAAAAATCGCAAACTTAGGCGGGCTTAGCAGCAAAGGGATTTCCACACTTTGGACGATAAAGCGCGCCTTTCGAAACAATCCGGTGTTGCCGATGTGATCAAAGTGCAAGTGCGTCAACACGACCACATCAATGTCATCAGCAGTCAGACCCTTAGCTTTTAACGCCGCTTCGATTTCTTGGTCTCTGGTTTTGCGGGCCAGATAATCAATGCCGTACCGGGCCTGGATCGCCATAATCTCCTGGCAATCTCCAAGCCCGGTGTCGATCAAGATGTTTTCCCGTTCACCTTCAATGAACCAAACGGGAACAGGAACCATTAGGCCCGGCTCGAACGTGCCGTCCGGGTGGTACCGCCGCTCTCGCCATCCGTACGGCCGCAATTCCTCGACCTTTACCCGCGCATGTTTCTCAGGGGCTCCCAAAATGCTGGTCGCATAACTGCTTTCAAGTTCGCCGGTGAGGATGTTATGAACGCGGACACTCATGTTTCGTGACCGATGAAGGGGTTGCAGCCCTAACGGCTCGTGGTGCTTTCGCCGTACTTAGCAACGTAGAGCTGTTGAACTTGGTCTCCCCAAAAGGCGTCATAAGGCACCTTTTCTGGAATGAGCTTGTCAATGTCAGTGAAATAGGCGTTGTCGTTATCCCAGGTTCTCTTCCAATAGGCAAAGCCGGTCGGCGCAAGAATGTCGCGCGAGACCTCTGCCGGGCTTTTCGGGTAAGTCTCGATTTCGTTCCAGAACCGTTTGAATTCGTCATCAGTCATCTTGGCGCCGGTTTCTTCATTAAGGCGGTCAGTGATCGTCTGCGCCACCTCGTCCTGGTGCGAGTTCGTGTACTCGATCACTCGAAACATCACGTTCTGCAGCCGAAGCAAGGCGTCTTGATTTTTGCTAGCAAACGGTTTCGTAGTGACCCAACCGTTCAGGGGTACCGGCGCCACGTCTGGTCCCGAGGCCAACGTCAGGTACCCTTCCTTATTGAGCCTAGTCCTCTGGGGAATCCCCCCGAGATAGGCGTCGCCGGTTCCAGAAAGAAAAGCCGCTAAGCCTTGATCCGGATCCATGTCGATGATTTTAAACTCATCCCGCGAAAGGCCGTTGTTCGCCGTCATGACCACAACGGCCTTGCCCATGTCGCTCCCCATGGTCGTGACGATCGTTTTAGACCGGAGTTGTGAGGCCACTGATTTGACCGCTTCGCGATGGGATTGCCCTTCTTTCTCGAAATCGGACACGGATTTTAGGCCTTTGCCAGGCCGTCCCATCAGAGCGGCGCCTTGCGTGAAGATGTCCCAGGGATACCAAAACACCATATCCGGTTGTTTGCCGTAGACCGCAACGACGCCCGTGGTGTTGTACACCGCGACGTCGACAGCCCCGGAAGCGACCGCGGGTGCGATCGCGTTCCACGCCAAGGTCTTAAACTGCACGTCTAAGCCTTCCGCCTTAAACCAGCCCTTTTCCTGGCCGATGATCGGCAACAGCGTGTCCTGAAACGGGGAAATCCCGATGGAGATCTTGATCGCCTGCTGCGCCCACGTCCCAGCCGATGTTAGAAGGACGGAGACGGCGCATAAAGCCGGGAGCAGGACGGAGGAGTAAACGTGTCGGAGTAACATTGGTGGCCTTTCTGCAACTGGTGGTGGGTGGGGAATGAAAACGAGGGGGAAAAAGGGTTATTGTCTCTCCGTCCATCTGGTGAGGTGGTTACTACAGAACCTTAGCAGCACCTCGAGGATGAAGGCCTGGAGGCCGATGATCACGGTGCCAATGACGACGACTTCGGTATTCATCGTCCGGCTCGCCTGCATGATGAGGTATCCGATCCCGTATTCGGCGCCCA
>CAXUNV010000032.1:0-9229 GCA_964252355.1 uncultured Chthoniobacterales bacterium
TCCGCGCCCGGCGTTTCAAGGCAGGGGCCCTGGACTTGGAGATGCCGGATGTGCGGGTGAGGGTCGAGGCTGAGGGTCGGGCAACCGGGCTCGTGCGGGAGTCCCACGACGAGTCCCACCAACTCATCGAAGAGTTCATGTTGTTGGCCAACGAAACCGTGGCGCGAGCGACGAAGGACCGCCCTTTGCCGTCCGTCTACCGCGTCCACGAAGACCCGGACCCGGCGAAGCTGACAGAGTACCGGGAAACGGTGCGTTCGTACGGCATTCCCGCCGGCGACCTTACGCAGCGTCGTGAGTTGCAGCGTTTGCTGGACCGCATCGCGGAGCGGCCGGAAGCGGAAGCCCTGCGGATCGGCCTCTTGCGCAGCTTGCGCAAGGCGATTTACGCGCCGGAGCCGATCGGCCATTATGGTCTGGCCAAGGCGGATTACACCCATTTCACCAGCCCGATCCGGCGTTACGCCGATTTGGTGGTGCATCGCGCCTTCAACGCCCTGATTAACGCCCCGGGCTGGAAACGGGACCTGCCGGATGCCCGACGGCTGCCAGAGGTCTGTGAGCACATTTCAGACACGGAACGGATCGCGGCCGATGCGGAACGCGAGGCCGTGCGGTTGAAGAAGTTGGAGTATTTGCAGGGGCAAATCGGCCGGCCGCACCGTTTTGCAGGCGCGGTGACCGAGGTGCGCAGCTTCGGCCTGTTGGTCGAAGTGCCCGACGCGTTGCTCACGGGGCTGATCCACGTCTCCGGGTTAGACGACGACTTCTACGGTTTTGACCCGGTCCGTCGGGAGTTGGTCGGACGCCGGACCCGGACGACGTTCCGCGTGGGCGACCGCGTGGAGGTGGCGATCGCTCGAGTGGACATGTTCAAGCGGCAGGTGGATTTCGCGTTGTTGGCGAAGGTTGCCGGTCCGGACGGGGGCTCGGGCGCGGGCGCTGCGCGCCCCGCAAATCGCAAATGACCAAGGCCAAACGAAGGAGGCAAATGCACCCGGCGAACGCCGTCCCACGGTGATCCCCACGGGCGTCGCGGTGGCGCGCCCGCCACGGTGAGCGGACGCCCGGCCATCGCGGACCCATCCCGTCGTGCGCGCAGCGATGCGGGCGGGGGTCCATCCTCGGTCTGCCACCGGCGCGGGCGGTCCCGGACGCCGGACTCAACCGGTATGCGTTCGCCGGCGTTACGCGCACGCCATCTCGCACCTGGCCTTGCCCGGCCGCTCCCGGTGCCCCGGGCAAAATCGGATAGACTGTTTGACGTTTTTGTGTCATTAACCGGCAATCCCCCCTCCCTCTCTCCATTGGTGGCTGGCCGGAGTAACAAGGTTCAATGGATTCCCTCCACAACGTCATGGACAACGTCATCGTCACGCGCGAACTGCAGGTCGAACGCAAACATTTCTTCATCGAGTTCCGGGAAAACGAACGTGGTCGCTTCATGAGGATCACCGAGGAAGCGCACGGCCGGCGCAACACGATCATCATCCCGAGCACCGGCCTGGACGATTTCATGTCCGCGGCCACCGAAGTGGCGCAGTCGGCCGACGGCGTGCCGGCAGGCACCTGATCCCGGCGAAGTTGATCCGCCTGAGGGCCGCCTGCAGACGCGCGCGGCCTTCGAGCCAGGGTTGAGTGCGGCGGCGCTCAACCCTCCCATGGGCAAGTGGCCGCGTCCATCGGCCCGCTCACTTGCCGGCGTGTTCGTGCCTCGTTGACACGCCTGCACCCTTCGTTAGTTTCACCCCTCCGACGGCCCCGGCGCCAGGCGCATGCCGTCGTTTTTTTGCACCCCATTTTCATATGCCAACTACAGCGCAAAGGAAGACCGCGACGAAAAAGAAGAGCGCGGCGAAACGGGCGACGGCTGCGTCCCGGACGGCCGTAAAGCCGGCGCCGGTGAAGAGACTTCGGTACGTCTACTACTTCGGCGACGGCAAAGCGGATGGTGACGGCAAGCAGAAACCGCTGCTGGGCGGCAAAGGGGCGAACTTGGCGGAGATGACGCGCATCGGCCTGCCGGTGCCGCCAGGGTTCACGATCACGACGGAGGTCTGCAGCTACTATTACGACAACAAACGTTCCTACCCGGCGGAATTGGATGCGCAAGTAGAGGCGGCGTTGGCTAAAATCGAGAAATCGGTCCGTAAGAAATTGGGCGATCGCCAAGACCCTCTGCTCCTCTCCGTGCGGTCTGGGGCCCGCGACTCCATGCCGGGCATGATGGACACGATCCTCAACCTCGGCATGAACGACGAGGTGGTCGAGATTGTGGCCGAGAAAAGCGGCAACCCGCGTTTTGCCTGGGATTCTTACCGTCGCTTTCTGCAGATGTATGGCGACGTGGTGATGGGGGTGCAAAAAGGCGAGGGGGAGGACCACGAACCGTTTGAAACCGTCATCGAGCAGGTGAAGGCGGAAGCCGGGGTGGAAGGGGATGCCGACCTCGGGGTGGATAGCCTCAAGACGCTGGTTGAACGCTTCAAGCAGCTGATCAAAGAACGGACCGGCAAGACGTTCCCGCAAGATCCGCGCCAGCAACTCTGGGGCGCCATCGGCGCCGTGTTCGGCTCATGGAACAATGATCGGGCGATCGTTTACCGGCGTAAGTACGGCATCCCGCACGAGTGGGGCACGGCGGTGAACGTGCAGACGATGGTGTTCGGCAACCGCGGCGAGACCAGCGCCACCGGCGTGGCGTTCACGCGCGACCCAGCCTCGGGCGAAAAGGTGTTCTACGGCGAGTACCTCATCAACGCGCAAGGTGAAGACGTGGTCGCCGGCGTGCGCACGCCCAAGCCCGTGGCGCAATTGGCCAAAGAAATGCCGGCGGCCCACAAGGAACTGCTGAAGGTGCGCGAGCTGTTGGAGAAGCACTTTCGCGACATGCAGGACCTGGAGTTCACGGTCGAAGAGAACAAGCTCTACATCCTGCAAACCCGCAACGGAAAGCGCACGGGTCTGGCGGCGGTGCGCATCGCCGTCGAAATGGTCAGCGAACGGTTGATCACCCGCGAAGAAGCCATCAAGCGGGTTCCGGCCGACTCACTGGCACACGTCCTCGCGCCGATCTTCGACCGGCAAAGCGTCAGAGGGGCGACGAAGATCGCGACCGGCCTTGCGGCGGGTCCGGGCGCGGCGAGCGGGCGCGTGGTGTTCAACGCCAAAGATGCGGTTGACTTGGCGCACAAAGGCGAACGCGTGGTGCTGGTCCGGGTGGAAACCTCTCCGGAAGACCTGCGTGGCATGATCGCCGCCGACGGCATCCTCACCGCGCGTGGCGGCGTTTCTTCGCACGCGGCGCTTGTCGCCCGCCAGATGGGTAAAGTCTGTGTCTGCGGCGCATCCGCCCTGAAGGTCGATTACGCGGCGAAGACGGTCACCGCCGGCGATGTCACCCTTAAACAAGGGGATTACATCTCCATCGACGGCACCGCCGGCGAGGTCTACGCGGGTGAGGTTAAAACCGCCGCCTCGGAGGTGGTGCAAGTGTTGGTCGAGCGTAAGTTGGACCCGAAAAAGAGCGTGGCCTACCAGCAGTTTGCTGCACTCATGGGTTGGGCGGACAAGGCCCGTCGGCTTGACGTGCGGACCAACGCCGACACGCCGGAACAAGTAGCCACAGCCATCGCGTTCGGGGCCAAGGGCATTGGGCTCTGCCGCACCGAGCACATGTTTTTCGAAGGCGACCGCATTGACGCGATGCGCGAGATGATCCTGGCGGGGACTTTAGAAGAACGCAAGGCTGCCCTGGCCAAGTTGCTCCCGTTCCAACGCCAGGATTTCGCGGGCATCTTCCAGACGCTCAAAGGTCTGCCCGCCACCATCCGGCTCTTAGACCCGCCCTTGCATGAATTTTTACCCCACACCGAGGCACAACAGCGAGACCTTGCCCAGAAGCTGGGCACCGAACCGGAAAAGATCGCTCGTCGCGTCGATGAATTGCACGAGTTCAACCCGATGTTGGGTCACCGTGGTTGCCGGCTTGGCATCAGCTTCCCTGAAGTGACGGAGATGCAGGCGCGCGCCATCTTCGAGGCTGCGGCGGAGGTGCAAAAGGCTGGCACCAAGGTGCGGGCCGAAGTCATGATCCCGCTTGTTGGATTCCCCCGTGAACTCCAACTCCAAATTGGATTGGTGCACCGGGTCGCGGCAGAGGTCTCGAAGGAGACGAAAACCAAGTTCAACTACTTGGTCGGCACGATGATTGAGATTCCGCGCGCGGCGATCGTTGCCGACGAAATCGCCAAAGATGCGGAATTCTTCAGCTTCGGTACTAACGACCTGACCCAGACTTCCTTAGGCATGAGCCGGGATGATTCAGGGAGTTTCCTGCCGCACTACCAAGAGTTGGAGATCGTCAGGGCGAACCCGTTTGCCACGATTGACCAAGCCGGCGTGGGTGCGTTGATGGAGATCACCCGCGACCGGGCGCACAAGACGCGACCCGACATCAAGCTCGGCATTTGTGGGGAGCATGGCGGCGATCCCGAAAGCGTGAAGTATTGCGCTCACCTCGGGCTTGATTACGTGAGCTGCAGCCCGTTCCGCGTCCCGGTAGCCAGCTTGGCTGCGGCCCAGGCGGCGCTGGCCTGACGGCACGCGCGGAGAGGAGTCCACGCTCCTGGGGGGGGGGCCCCCCGCTAGGGCTTGCCCCCTCTCGGACGAAACCAACAAAACGCCCGGTCAGATGACCGGGCTTTTTCGCCGCAAGTTTTGGCTAGCTTTCCGCGGTTTCCTACAGGCCGCCGTCGCGGCGCAGCCCCCGGTCATCTTCCCTGTCGGAAGCAAGCGGGTTCAAACCCGTCGTACCAGTGGTGCCAGTCGTTTCCGTGGTTTCCGTCGTGCTCACCGCGGGGCGGGTCACGTCTGTCCGCGCCGCCGAGCGGTCAACCTCAACATCTTCCTTACGGACGGAGTCCGTGACCGTCTGCTGCTCCACTTCTTCGGTCCTACGCGCACGCACCGCGCCGGTCACGACACGCTCCTTTTGGACCACCGCTTCCTCGCGATGCAACGTCAAGTCGATCTCGTTGCCTTGCATTTCGGTGCCTTCGCCCGCCCGCACTTGGTCAGCCGGAATCCGTTCCACCACTACGTCTTCGTGGCGAAGTTCCACCGGCACGTTGACCTGTTCGGTACGAACGATCTTGCGGAGGCGTACGCGGCCCGTTTCGACTTCGCGTTTGCCTACTTTCAACCGTTCCTCTTCCAGAGGCACTTCGATATGTTCCGACGCCGTCACGTCCCGCCGGTCGCCAGGCATCGCTTCGGAACGGGTGCCGGTCACCGCCGTCTCCCCAATCGGGGCACGCGCCCCGGTGGTCGATCCCGTCGCAGTGGTGGCACCTTCCACCATCGGCGTACCCGTCACATCACCGACGTAATCCGCCCCGCGCGGGTTGGTTCCCGTCGCCGTTGTTCCCGTGGTCGTAGTCGTGCGTCCTGCGACGCCCGATGTCGTCACGCCACCCGTCACCGCCGCACCACGGCTACCCACGCCGTAGTAGTCGTAAATTTCCCGTTCCTGAGCGTCGCTCAACTCTTCGTGCGCCGGATAGCTCGGGGCATCCTTCACGAACTGAGTCTCGTACGGCACCCGGATTTGGTCCCGATCGTCGTGGATCTCAACCCCCCGCGCGGGCACCACATGGGTCTTGCCGAACAGCCACCCGGTTTTAACCCCGAGGAATTCGACCTTGCCCGTCTCTTCATCAGTCCAAAGTGCGTCCAAAGTGCCAATGTGCTCGCCCCCTTGGTCCACCACATTCTTACCGATCACGGAGTGGAACGTCTGGTCTGTGAGATTCTCAAACGTAGTCATATGAACCTTCTTAGCTTCTCCCCACTTTGCGTGGAGTTGTAGGGCTAGTTCGCCACCCTCGTGCCCGTTGGTCCTATGGTACTTCGGATTGTTGGGCGGGAACCGCCCGTTTGAACGCGGGGCGCTTGGGTCGGGGTGCGAGGGTTGACCTGCGCTTGGTCAACCCATCCGTGAGCCGTCCGCTTTGACCCGGATGCGCACTTGCCGGCTGAGCAGCCAACGCACGCCAAACATGTCCACGGTTGCGCGCCAAGCCCGGTTGCCAAAACCGTACTTGCTGACGCCGTGCTGGCGTGGTCGGTGGTTGACGGGGACTTCCATGATGCGATAGCCCATCCCTTTAACCAGGGCAGGGATGAAGCGGTGCATGCCGTGGAAAGGTACCAACGCTTCTCGGCACCCGGCCCGCATGGCTTTGAGCGTGCAACCGGTGTCCCGCACCCCGTCGCCCGTAAAGCGCCGGCGTACCGCGTTGGCGATCCGGCTCTGCACCCGTTTGAACGCGGTGTCCTTGCGTCGCCGCCGATAACCGCAGACCAAGTCGGCACCGCCGTCGATCCCGGCCAAGAGGCGAGGGATGTCGGCCGGATCGTTCTGGCCGTCGGCATCAAGCAGCACCAGCACGCGGCCGGTGGCGGCCATGAGCCCGGCGTACATGGCGGCACTTTGCCCCGTGTTTCGTTCCAGCACCAGCACGCGCGCCCGCGGCACGCCGGCCAAGCACGCCGCGCTGCCGTCGGATGAACCATCATCGACGAAGATGAGTTCGTGGGGGTACGGTGCCAGGGCGCGCGTCAGTTCCGCCACCAGGGGCGGCAGACTCTCCGCTTCGTTGTACACCGGCACGATGACGGAAACCTCGATAGTCACAGCGGCAGGGTCTGGTATTGGTAACAGGCGAACACCCGGACCTCGCGCAGCGGCAGCCGGCGCCGTTCCAGCGTGAGCACGGCCAGCAGCTCGCACCGGGCAAAGGCGCCCTGGATGGCTTGGGGCGGGGTCAACGAGGGCCGGTCGGTGACGTAGAGGGCCGAGCGGTTCAAAAACGGGTTCACGCCCGTCTCTTCGGTGAAGAGCGCACCCGTCCCACCCGCCGGCGTTGGGGCATCCACAAACTCGTCGTAACGCGGCCAGAACGAAAACTCGTTCTCCATGTCTTGAGACTCCGGGATGTAGACGGGCGGGTGGCCGGCGCCTTCCGTCCGCCGGTCGCGCAGGTAGAAGGAGAGCAGCGAAGCCGTCTGGTACTTGTTGCCAATGAGGAAAACCTTTTCTCCAAGGCGCGACTCGAAACGCTCCCGCAGCGCTTCCACGCGCTCCGTGACGGTCCGCCAGCCCCGCAGGCGCGAGCCGGGATCCAGGGCGTAGGGCAAAGGCACGCCGCAAGCCCGGAGGGCATCGGTGTCGAGGGTCATCACCGTCAGCAAACCCGCCAGCGCGAGCGCCGCGACGCAACACCCGCCCAACAGGCTCCGGTCACGCGTCCAACGCAGCCACTGTGAAGCGGCCAGGATGCCCAGGCTGACGAAGGCCGGCGCCGTCCAGTTCGCCTCCCCCGCCCGGTTGAACGAGAGCGCGAAATACGTCGCCAACAGTGGCCAGGCGAAACTCAGGAGAAAACAGACGCGACTGTTTTGGAACGCGCGCGGGATGGCGGCGAGAAACGCGATGAGAAAGCCCAGGAACAACAATGGTGAATAAACCCCGAAATGGGCGCCCAAAAAGTCGAGCGCCTCCGTCGGCCGGAAGGCAGGGGCGTGGTCAAGCCCGCCGCGTTCGGTCAGGTGCTCCAGCGTGATCCACTCGTGCTGCGCGTTCCAAACCACGGGCGGTACCAAGAACGGAAGGAAAGCCAAAAGGAAAGCGTAGACGCCGGGGCGCCGAAATTCGCCACGCGCCTTGGGGACGACGGCCAAGTAGAAGAGCGTGGAGGCCAGTTGGAAGGCGTTGGTGTACTTGGCCAAGAACCCGCAACCCACCAAGGCGCCGGCCGCCGGCCACCAGCACGAGAAACGGGGGCTGCGCTCCAGGGCCAGCCAGAGCGCCGCCAAGGCGGCGGCCCAGAAGAAGATGGAGAGCGGATCGATGGTCATCACCACCGAGCCGACGTTGAAGATCGGCACCAAGTTCAACGCCACGGTTGCCCAGAACGCCACGCTCTCGCGGTAGAGGCGGCGGGCCAACCCGTACACGATCAGGGACGTTCCCAACCCGAGCAGCGGTGAGAGGAACCGCACGCCGAATTCTGTGGTCCCCAACCACCCGGTGCTGGCGAGGATGGCCAGGGCGACGCCGGGCCCCTTGCTGTAATAGCTCAGGTCGGGGTGTTGCGCCCAGAGCGTGTAGTAGGCCTCGTCCGGGGAGATCTCGTAAGAGGCAGCCAACGCCCAACGCAAGCCGGTCAGGGCCAAGAGGAACGCCGTCAGCCAGAGAAACCGCGAGTTCATGCGCCCCTGGCCGGGATGAGTTCGGCGTGGCGCCCGTACCACTCGGGGAACAGGCGTGGTCCAAAACGGCGGTAGGCGTGCTGGCTGGCCCGGGCGATCGCGAGCGCAAAAAGGGAGCCGAGCGCCGCGGAGACGACCACATCGCTAGGCCAGTGCGCGCCGCAGTAGACGCGCGAGTAGGCCACCAACACGGCCACGCACGCCACGGGCCAAGCGGCGCGGCCGAAATAGAGGCAGGCCAAGGTGGCCCCCGCCGCGGTGTTCATGGCGGGACCGGAGGGAAAGGCGGTGCCCGCCACCGGCGCCGCCGGGGCGGGGGAGAGTCGCACGTGAGGTGCGCGCGCCACGGCCAGAAACGCGGGCCGCGTCCGCTCCAGCCGCACGGTTCGCACACCCAGGCAGGCCTCCGACGGCCGCGGCCGGCCGACCCACTTTTTCGTGAACTGGGTAAAGAGGCCATCCGTGAGCGCCAGGGTGAGCGCCGTGATCATCAGGAAGCTACGGGCGCGGAAAGCCCCCTTCCAAGCCAAGCCCAGACCTGCCGCGCCCAACAGCGGCAGCCAGACCGCTAAATCCGTGACCGTCGCCATCAACCAATCGAGCGCCGGGAGCGTCCACGTGCGGTTGATGAGGAACAGCAACGATTTGTCCATGCGGAGACCGGGCGAGCGGGTAAGCTAAGGCAGCCATCGGATGAGACAAGTCAAGAAAATGGCGCGGGGCGGGGTGGCGGTGCTGACGTCGGTTGCGCTGCTGGGCTTGGGGCCGGCGCCGGCGCAGGAGGCCGCACCCGACGCGCGGGCGATCCTGGAAAGCGCGCGCGCGGCGCAGTCGCAGTTGGACGAAGCGTTGACGGGCCGATTGCGCCTGCAGGACGGCCAAACCGTGCCGTTCCGGTTGCGGCTGCAAGGTCCCCGGGTTGCTTACGAGTTCAGCGACCCGCCGGAGACTTTCA
>CAXUNV010000032.1:9239-14478 GCA_964252355.1 uncultured Chthoniobacterales bacterium
GCATCCTCGCCGTGTTCGGCCTTGGCGGCTACAGCCGGGCGGAGGGCACGGCGAAAAGCGGCGGCGCTTTGCTCGACGCGGTGCGCGGCTCCGACCTGAGTTTTGAAGACCTCTCTTTCCGGTTTCTCTACTGGCCGCGCGCCGTGACCGAAGGCGAGGCCCCCGTCAAAGCCCAACCTTGCTACATGGTGTTGGTGCAACCGGGGGGGACGGATAGCCAGTACGGGTCGGTGCGCCTCTGGATCACCAAGGAAGGCGGGGCGTTGTTGCGCGCCGAGGGCTACGACCGGAACGCCCGGTTGACGAAGCGCTTCGAGTTGACCGCGGGGCAAAAGATCCACGGGCGCTGGTGGCTGAAGCAGATGCGTGTGGAACGCTTTGATCCAGGCACGCGCCGCGTGGTGTCGCGGACGTACTTGGAGGTCGACACGCCGCCCGAGGCCTGAGGCCAAGGCCGGCGGTGGCCGGGCGGCGCGACGCCCGCCAGGGGAAGCCTTCTACTTACCCTACTGGGGTACTAGGGTTGACACGACCCGGAAGCCTCCCCTAAGATCCCGGCCACTCCCTATGAATGGACGCATTTTCCTGGCATTGGCACTCTGCGGCATGATTTCAGGCGTGACCTATGGCCAGTCGGAAAATGAGCGCGCGGCGCGGTTTACCGACAACGCCATGAAGTTGCGCGACGACGTCCTCTTCAAGGTCCAACCCAACCCGTTCCGTTCCCGCGTCAAGGCGTCGGCGGACGGACGCTACCCTTGGCACGCCAGCATCGTGACCACGGTTTTCTGGGTTGGCGAAGTTCCCAGCGGCAACAATCCCGTGCCTAACCGGGCGAGTGCCTGGGACCTCAACTGGGCCCGGAACTACGGCGGGACGGATCGCCCCGAAAGCCGCCGCGGCTTCATCCCGGCCGCCTTTGTGCCCCACGAAAACCCATTCTACGTGGCCCTGCCGTACAACGACGTCAGCCACGGCCAGACCAAGCCGGAAGCGCGCGCGCTGATTCCCTGGTTCAACCAAGCGTTCGTGCGCGCGGGCCAAACGGTGTTGAAGGATCGCTGGCTCGCCATCCGCAAAGAGGGCAAAACCTGCTACGCGCAGTGGGAGGACGTTGGACCCTTCCGCACGGACCACGTGGAGTACGTCTTTGGCAACGACCGGCCCCGGCCCAACCTCAACCGCGGTGCCGGGTTGGACGTTTCGCCGGCGGTGCGGGATTACTTGGGCCTTTCCAACACCGACGTCACCGACTGGAAGTTTGCCGAGTTCACGGAGGTGCCCCCGGGTCCTTGGGCGTTGTACGGCGAAAACAACACGTTCGTGATCGAGCGGCACCAGCGCGAGGAGCAACTGGCGCGCGGGCGTTAACGCAAGGGTGGAACCGCCGCCCGATGGGAGGTGAGACCCCACCGGCTCACCCCAAACCTGACAGCTTCCCTTCGCGTCGGGCTACGGCAAACGCACCCGGTCGTGTTCCTCCCAGCGTTTTTCGAAGGTGCCATCCGGACCTTGGAAGATCACCTTCAAGCGTTTGCCTTCGCCTTTGTAAGGATCTACCCCAAAGGTTTCGTTGGAGACCTCGAACCGCCCGCCCGCCCGGGCCAGTTCCCGCACCCGCCAAGTGACGTCCGCGTAGCGACCGTGCACGCCGTAGAGCGCCTGCACGATCCGCACGGGCGGGCCACGTTCGCCTTCGTCGTCGAAAAACTCGGGGCCGTGGGACCGCCTTTCGGGCACCGGCACCACGCCGCCGACGCCCGGTCTGGGGAGGCGGAAACGAAAGGTTTGGTACTCTTCGATCTGTTCGGTCAACTGACGGCCGTCCGTCACGTAAGTCACCGTCAGCCGCTTGCGTTGGCCAGGCGCCGGGTCCTCGCCGAACGTCTCGTTGCGCACCGTGAACGCGGCGCCTTCCAGCGCGAAGTCCTGCACCTGGGACGTCACGTCGATGACGTTGCGGCCCCTGCCGTAAAAGGCCGAGCGCACTTCGATCTCCTGCGCGCCGAGGGTCGCGGCCAGACCGCAAAACAGGAGCAGCCGCCAAAGTAAACGCTTCGTGATCACCCCCGTTGGACGCGCGAATTCCACAAATCCCTCATACGGCCTTTCACCGGTCACGCCGCGCGGCTCGCGGCGGCTTTGGTGTTGACTTCGGGAGCCGCGATCCGGCAGCTTTTTCGCGCAACTCGCCGCCAGTCAGTCCAGCCAGCTTCAACCACATGAAACGTCTTTTTCTGGTCCCTCTCGCGACCTTCGCCGTGGTCACCGCCGTTCCTGCCCAAGACCTGACCGGCACGCTGAAGAAGATCAAGGAGACCAACGCCATCACCATCGGTCACCGCGAGTCGTCCATCCCCTTCTCTTACTACGACGACAAAAACCAAGTGGTGGGCTACTCCCAAGACTTGGCCCTGATGGTCGTCGAGGCCATCAAGGCCAAACTTGGCGCGCCAAACCTCCAGGTGAAACTGACGCCGGTGACCTCGCAAAACCGCATCCCCCTCATCCAGAACGGGACGGTGGATCTGGAGGCAGGTTCCACGACCAACAACAAGGAGCGCGCGCAGCAGGTCTCCTTTTCAAACACCATGTTCGTCATCGGCACCCGCCTGCTTGTGAAGAAAGATTCCGGCATCAAAGATTTTTCGGACCTGAAAGGTAAAAACGTCGTCGTGACCGCCGGCACCACTTCTGAACGCCTCATCCGGGAACTGAACGAGAAGAACGGCCTCGGGTTGAACATCATCAGCGCGAAAGACCACGGCGAATCGTTCCTCACCCTGCAGAGCGGCCGCGCCGCCGCGTTTATGTTGGACGACGCCCTCCTGGCGGGCGAGCGCGCGAAAGCGCGCAAGCCTGACGATTGGGTGATCGTCGGCACCCCGCAATCCAAAGAGGCCTACGCCATGGCGATGCGCAAGGACGATGTGCCGTTCAAAAAGGTGGTCGACGATGCCTTGGCACGGGCGGAAACGTCGGGCGAAGCAGACAAACTTTACAAAAAGTGGTTTCAATCGCCCATCCCACCCAAAGGTCTCAACCTCGATTTGGCCATGAGCGACGACCTCAAGGCAACCTACCAGCACCCCAGCGACCAGCCGTTTCAGTAGGACCCGCTGCGGGGATACCGAAAGCACGCCCGCCACGCCAACCGGGAATCCTCATGCCTCTGGCGGCTGCCCTTGATTTCAGCATCTTTCTTAAACCGGCGTTTGACGGTAGCGGCAACTACCTCCGCTTCATCCTCGTCGGGCTGCAGTGGACCTTGTGGGTGTCGGTGTGCGCGTGGCTCTTGGCGTTCTGCGTCGGCTCGATCGTCGGCGTCTGCCGCACGTTGCCCGGGCGGCTCGCGCCGGTGCTCGCGACCGCTTACGTCGAGGTTTTCCGGAACGTCCCGCTTCTGGTGCAGCTTTTCATCTGGTACTTCGTCATCCCAGATCTGGTCCCGGGGTTTGGCCCGTGGTTCAAGGAGCGGCTGAACCCCGGCCTGCAGCAGTTCGTGGCCGCGACCCTTTGCCTCGGCCTTTTCACGGCGGCCCGGGTGGCCGAACAGGTCCGCGGGGGCATCGGGTCGCTGCCGCCCGGACAACGGCCGGCGGCCCTTGCGCTCGGGCTGACGTTGCCCCAAGCGTACGGGCTCGTGCTCCTGCCCGTCGCCTACCGCATCATCATCCCGACGCTCACCTCCGAATTCTTAAACGTCATCAAGAACTCCGCGGTGGCGTCCACCATCGGCCTGGTGGAACTCTCCCGCCAAAGCCAGCAGCTCACCGATTTCACGGCGCACGCCTACGAATCGTTCATCGCGGTGACCGTCTGCTACGCGCTCATCAACCTCGCCGTCTTGGCGGCGGCGCGCTGGACGGAGCGCGCGGCGCGCTTGCCTGGCTTGGGGAGCCGGCCTTGATGTACCAATTCGATTGGAGCTCCGTCCCGGGCGCTTTGCCTTACCTTTGGCAGGGCATGGTCCTGACGCTCTCCATGACGGCAGTGGCCGTCGTGGTCGGCCTGCTGCTCGGCGGAGCCCTCGCCGTCGTGCGCCTCTCCCGGTCCGCGTTCCTCTCGAGCTTGGCGGCGCTTTACGTCACCGCCTTTCGGTCCATTCCCCTGGTGATGGTGCTGCTCTGGTTCTATCTGATCGTGCCCGGGGTGATCAAAGCCCTCTTCGGCAACCCGCCGGTCAACATCCAGATGTTGTCGGCGTTTGTGGCGTTCTCCCTTTTCGAAGCGTCGTACTATGCGGAGATCATCCGTGCCGGCATCCAAAGCGTGTCGCGCGGACAGAGTTCCGCGAGCTTGGCGCTGGGCTTGTCGCCGCGCGAGACGATGCGTTTGATCGTGCTCCCGCAAGCGTTGCGCCGGATGATCCCGCTCCTGCTCACGCAGGCCATCATCTTGTTTCAAGACACGTCGTTGGTTTACGTCATCGGGTTGGCCGAGTTTTTCGGCGTCGCCTACCGGGTTGGCAACCGCGATGGCACACTCGTCGAGTTGCTCTTGTTTGCCGGCGCGGTCTACTTTGTGCTCTGCTTCACCGCTTCAACCCTCGTTCGGCGGTTGCAAAGGAGGCTGGTGACATGAGCATGGACAAACCAACGGAAACGAACCGGGCTATGGAAATGGACAAACCCATGGTTTCGTTTCGCGGCGTCTCCAAATGGTACGGCGATTTCCAAGTGTTGCGCGAGTGCAGCACCGAGGTCTCCAAGGGTGAGGTGGTCGTCGTCTGCGGCCCGTCCGGCAGCGGGAAGAGCACGCTGATCAAGTGTGCCAACGGCCTTGAGGCGTTTCAGAGAGGGGAGATCCGCGTGGACGACACGTCGGTGGGAGATCGGCGCACGAACCTCCCGAAGCTGCGGGCCCGCGTGGGGATGGTCTTTCAGCATTTCGAACTTTTCCCGCACCTGACGGTGCTGCAGAACCTGACCCTCGCGCAGTGCCGGGTCTTGCGTCGTTCGTCTGGCGAAGCCAAGGCGAAAGGTTTGGAGCTGCTCGACGCGGTCGGCTTGCGGAGCCACGCCGGCAAGCATCCTGCCCAACTCTCCGGCGGTCAACAGCAGAGGGTCGCCATCGCCCGCGCCTTGGCCATGGACCCGGTGGCCATGTTATTCGACGAGCCGACCTCGGCCCTCGACCCGGAGATGATCAAAGAGGTGCTCGACGTGATGGTGCGCTTGGCCCAAAACGGCATGACCATGATGGTGGTGACCCACGAGATGGGGTTTGCGCGTCAGGT